>NZ_MNQY01000023.1:0-2193 GCF_001915675.1 Parabacteroides sp. merdae-related_45_40
GACAGGAGCCAATTATTACAATGAATCAGTACGAACGATAAAACAAGGATATTTAAGCAATGAGTAAGAAAGGTGCATTTATTTATCAACAGATCGAACTGACGACGGCTGAATGGGCCGATAACGCAACCGTCTACCCTACATCAGTCTGGTTATTTGAACGTTTGGAAAACGGTAAATTCAACATGAAGCTGGCTGATGGCGTTCATACGTTTGCCCAGTTGCCGGCCGTCATGCAGGAGGTTAAGGTCACAGTTAAAACGAATGATGCCACGACCTATATCCTGACGATCACGACGGCTGAAGGTAAGTTTGACACCCCGAACCTTCGGGGAAACGATGCCCCGGTTCCTTCGATCGATCCGGAAACCAAGCATTGGAAAATAGGCGAAGAGGATACGGGTGTGGTAGCCGAAGGACAGGACGGGGAAAGCTACGACGACACGGAAATCAGGAACGCGCTGACAGCCTTGCAGCAGCAGGTCAACACGCTCGTTTCGGGTGACGCATCGAGTGCCATCGAGTCATTTAACGAGATCATCGCTTTTCTTGCCAACGTAGAGGACACACAGACGTTGCAAGGGATCATTGCCGGGCTGAACCAGAGCATCACAAACGTCCAGCAGGCGATTCCGACAAGGCTATCCCAGTTACAGAATGACGACCATACGGTCAAGGACGCTGCTTATGTCCATACCGACAATAATTACAGCAATGAAGAGAAAACGAAGGTATCGGACTCTTTGAGGTTGAAAGAGTATGTCGATGTCGAGTCTCTGGCGGCTCTTCCGTCATCACCGTATAACCTTCGCTTCAAATACACAAGCAAATCCCCGCAAGCGATCAACTTTGCCGATATCGCCAGCGTACCGGAAATGCAGGAATTCTATCTGTCGATCTTGAACAGTTCCGGGTCGGACTTTGACCAACCGGTCCCTAATGGTTCTGGCTGGCAGTCCGAGGAATCAAGTGTAACGTTACCGAACGGGAAACCGACAGGTGTATCCTTGAAGAAAGAACACGGGATAATAGTAATTAGGGTATAATTCAAAACAGGAAGAGATGAAACGTAGATTGATATCAGGTAATCTATATAATACAGTGCCTAAATTGGTAAAGCTGGTAAGTCCTTTAGGTATCCAACAGAATTATATAATAGAGAAAAAATATAAGTTTGTGGATTTGCTAATCGTTGGAGGTGGCGGCGGAGGTGGCACAAACAGTGGTGGCGGTGGAGCTTCTGGAACAATAGCATTTGCTCGTAATATAAAAATCTCTTTGCTACCGAAAACTTTGACTTGTAAAATTGCAAAGCCTGTAAATGCACAAACTGATGGGGATAGTACAACTCTTGAAATAAACGGGGATACGATAATCTGTGCTGGAGGGCAAAGAGGTAATAGTGAGGGAGCAGGAGGGCTTGGTAATGGCTCTAAAATACCAGACAGTATATATACCATTCTATCAAAGTTGGTAGAAAACCCATCTTCCGATATCGCGATTTGTAATAATGGTGGAGGCTCTCCTGGTTATTGGAATGGTTCTTACGGTTATGCTGGTGGTTCAGGCGCATCTATGTCGGGTAATGGAAATTCATCGTCAGGAATGACCGGTGGAAACAGTGTAAGTAATGCAGATGGTATGGGCGGTTATAAAGGTGGAAATAGTCAATCTTATCAAGGTGGTACAGGATATAAATATAACAATGTACTTATTCCTATTGGCCTATTTGGAGGAGGTGGAACTTCGGGGAAAGGCTCGAACGGATCTGGTTCGGATGGATCTGGAGCAGGTGGTGGGGCGGCAGGTCTTGAATCAGGTGGAAATGGTGGAAATTCAGGGTCAAGCAATCCTACGAATGGCGGAAATGGTGGCATTGGAGCTGGTGGCGGAGGAGGTGGTAGTCTGTCACGTAAAGGAGGAAAAGGAGGACAGGGTATAATTTGTTTATATTATCACAATTAAGAATAGCAATATGATATACATTCATAAAGACATTAATTTTTGGAAAACGAAAGTAAAACTTCCTGATTCCTATCTCATAAGTACAGATATAGACGATTATGAGGTTGGGGCTTATCTTCCGCTCTCAGAAGAACAGGAACAGTACCACAACGAACATCCGGATGCAACCCCGTTGGAGTGTTGGCACATGCAGCCCACTCCAGAACCTGAACCGACTCCGGAAGAATT
>NZ_MNQY01000024.1:0-2191 GCF_001915675.1 Parabacteroides sp. merdae-related_45_40
AGTGTATATCGGAATCCCTTCAAAAGAAGAACAAACCAAAATTGCAAAACTGTTAATAGCCATAGACAAGCGCATCGCTACCCAAAACAAAATCATTGAGGATTTGAAAAAACTAAAGTCCGCAATTATAGATAAGTCATTCTGTTATCCAAATGAATCTTCGCCACAAAAAAGGTTTATTGGCTTTACCGAAGAGTGGCATTTGGTACACCTTTCTGATATATGCCAACGTGTACGCACTAAAAATTTCAATACCCAATGTACTTTAGTCCTTACTATTGCAGCTCAGTTTGGTTTAGTCAGTCAAGAAGAATTTTTCAATAAATCTGTAGCAAGTGATAATTTGGAGGGGTATTACCTTCTACGAAAAGGTGATTTTGCTTATAACAAGAGCTATTCAGGTGATTATGCATGGGGTGCGGTCAAGCGACTAGAATGTTTTTCCGAAGGCGTGCTCTCTCCTTTATATATCTGCTTTAGACCCGATACAGCAAGAATTGATTCAGATTTTCTTGCACACTATTTTGAATCAAAGAAATGGTACAAAGGTATTGCAGATATTGCAGGTGAGGGAGCAAGGAATCATGGTTTGCTGAACCTATCTGTAATTGATTACTTCAAAACACTTCATCGTATTCCAAGCATTCAGGAACAAAAAGCCATAGCTAATGCACTCAACAAATTAACTTCAAAAATATCCATAGAGAAAAATCTTTATGACGATTTGCTTTTACAACGGCAACACCTACTCCAGCAGATGTTTATATGAACATTTGCTGGAGTAAGTATTGTTTCTGCTTATCTAAGTTTGCTACGTACATTTCTTCATTTTCAATCTTCTTCTTAAAAGCGGAAAGCAAAACGGTTAACTGTAATTGCTTGTCCAGTGTGGGCACAATGATACTGATTTTTGACAAGTCTTTCTTCTGAATATTAGGTAAGCCGCTACCTATTCGGAGTGCCATTATATCTGGTTCTTTCCACTTCAAATAGTGGAACAAAAAATGTGTCGCTATGGAGGAGGTCGGCTTTATACGTAAGGTGTAACAATGCCCACCGCTCCAAAATTCGGAACTGTTATATTGAACATAGCCACAAGAATTGCCACCCTCACTTATTGAAATTGTATCAGCCTCAGTGTTATAACTGTCATAATAACCTGACGGTGCTATACCGCCATTCATCACATAGTATTTTCCACTGTCACTAAGCTCACTTCCATTGATTTGTTGCCCTTTAATTATTTCAGCCAAATCTAAAAGTGAGCATTCTTCTCCTTGCAGATTGGAAAATATCTCCTGATAAATTGCGGACCTTTATGAATAACAATCCTTAATTTTATCGAAAACAGACGGTTTGTTCCTCAAATCATCGCATTGTTTATGACCTTATGTCCATCACACCAGAAACAGAATATTGCTCATTATATTATTCTCAAAGTGTGTAGAAGAGCTAAGCCTTAAGCTATATATTCTACTATTTTGCATAGTTGGCTGTGTAATATCTAATTAAAGATAAAATTTCCCGAATAACACAAATGGATTTTAATCTAAAAGACTATCTTTGTATTAAATTTATGTGTTATGAGTACAACAGAATATATACAAATCATTATCGGCATCGGTCAAATTATTGCTGTTGCTATTATTCCAATTATTGTTTGGGTATTAGGAATAAAATACCAAGATAGAAAAGCAAAAAAAGATGCTCAATTAAGAGTTTTCCTTACACTAATGGCAGATCGAAAATCAGCCCCAATAACAAAAGAATGGGTTGATGCATTAAATACAATAGATGTCGTATTTCAAGAAAATAAAAAAGTTCGACATGCGTGGAGAGAATATTTAGATAGTTTAAACGAAAAATCACCCCATTTTGATAGTAGTAATTCTTTTAGACTTGACTTACTTTCCGAAATGGCCGTTTCTCTTGGATATAAAAATTTAAAGCAAACAGAAATTGATAGATTTTATTCTCCTAAATATTTTGGTTCTCAAATGAGCCGACAGGAAATATTATTTCAAGAGAATCTACGAATTTTAACCCGATCCAAAAGTTGTGCTGAAAGTTTTACTGAGGAAGAATATGAACAGCACTATAAGGAGTTGATGGAGCAGCAAGGAGAGTAAAGAATATGGGAAACTTCCATTTTCTGTAAGATTATTGATTTTTCATCCTTAATTAGAGGGCT
>NZ_MNQY01000050.1:0-5847 GCF_001915675.1 Parabacteroides sp. merdae-related_45_40
AAATACCGATCTTGAACCAGTCGCACGGCATGGAGAGAAACCGAAAGTATTACAATTTAATAATGAGAAAGAAGAACTATCTGCTATTAAAGAATTAATTGTCACTTATCAGGCATCCGCCTATAAATCGCTGGGGATTATCTGCAAAACCGAATCGCAAGCCCGTGAGATGGCAGATAAATTACAAATTCCTGATATTAATTTCCTATCAAGCCAAAGTTCGGCTTTTGTGCAGGGTATTGTTATCATCTCTGCCCACATGGCAAAGGGTTTGGAATTCGATGAGGTGATTATACCACAGGTGGATGATAGGAATTATCATTCGGAAATCGACCGGAGTATGCTATATGTGGCGGTAACAAGGGCAATGCACCGTTTAACGCTGACATATAGCGGAACAAAACACACACCATTCATCTAAATTTTCGGCTTACTTTATTGTCATGCGGGGATTAACCTCTATATTTACCGCCATGCGCATAGCAGATTAACGAAATAACGATGAGAGAAAGCAAGATTTTATATCCGTCACCTGTACTTTCCCAATACATTAAATACTATTGGGCGTTAAAGACCGATGAAGTAGAGCCAGTAATGATACAGACTATTCCATCGGGGTGAGAATCTGAATATCCAATCAAAAGGTTTACAGCCGAAGAATTTCATTCGGGGACAGTTCTCAACTTATGGAAGTTTGATTTCAGTGGGAAATATTGATATGATTGCTGTTATATTTCATCCTCTGGGGCTAAATTCATTTGTGCAATGTTCTATGAATAAGTTTTACAACCATTATATAGATGTAGAAGATTTGGAAGATATTGAACTGAATCACCTGAAACGAAATATTTCTGCCGAACCAGCCGTTGAAACCTGCATCCGGTTGATTGAACGCTTCCTTATGCAACGGTTGGTCGATGCAAATTGTAACTACCAAAGAACGCATCACGCTATCCGTCAAATCATCAATCAACCGCAAATTGACGTGAATACCCTTGCTGAAAGTGCTTGTTTGGGATATAGGCAATTCAAGCGAGTATTTTCCAACTATGTAGGAATGAGCCCTAAAGAATATTATCGAGTAGTTCGCTTTCAGCGGGCACTGTATCTGTTGCAGAATCATCCGGGAATAGAGTTCGTAGACTTGGCTTATTCGTGTGGCTTTTATGATTCTTCGCACTTGGTGAAAGACTTTAAAGAGTTTACAGGTTGTTCGCCTACTCAATATCTATCTTCCCGTTCTCTATATTCTACATTCTTTTCCGAAGGTTGCAGGCTGAATGTTATTAAATCGCATAGCCGTGCGTAGTCATTTGTGATAAAGTCAGTTTTTTACAAGTGGATGATAGGCAAAGAACTTACTTTTGCAGAAGTATTTAAAATTAGAAAGTTATACAAGAAAGTAATTTTATACATATAACCGCTGGCATTGCACAGGTTATTGAAGCAGAAGAGAAATTGTTAAGTAGCCTGCCTGTAGAGGTTATCACACAAAGGCGAAATACGCAGAATCGCACCATCAAGCAGATTCTCGGTCACTTGATTGATTCGGCATCCAATAATCACCAACGCATGGTTCGGTTGCAATATAGCAAAGACCTGCTTTTCTTCCCTGATTATACACAGGATAATGACTTGTGGATAGCTTTACAAGATTATCAGAATGCAGACTGGGCTAACTTAATCCAGTTATGGAGGTGTTACAATCTGCACATCATCCAAGTAATTAACTCGGTAGATAAGAACAGACTGGATAGTTACTGGTGCGACTTTACAGGAACAAAGGTCACGCTACAAGAAATGATAGAAGGATATTTGGGACATTTGCACCTGCATATAAAAGAAATCCATGAATTAATCGGTTGAATTTCTTAATTTTTCATACATTTGCGCTATATCAACTCACAAATAGTATTCACTCCTTATGAAACTCTGTATATAGCTACGCTCCTGCGAATAGCCCCTTTCAATGCCACAGAGATTTTATATCCTTTTATTTATGAATTTACGAGCTGGCAGACCATGTTATGCAGGTCTGTTCGTATCGTGCTATTTTGCAGTTGAGCAATGAATTATACATATAGACAAATATGGCTCATCAACTTTCCGATCATGATGAGCATCTTAATGGAGCAGTTAATCAATATAACGGATGCTGTCTTTTTAGGTCACGTAGGTGAGGTGGAATTGGGAGCATCCGCTATTGCCGGAATTTATTATCTGGCGGTCTATATGCTGGGCTTCGGGTTTAGTATTGGACTTCAAGTGATGATTGCCCGCAGAAACGGGGAGCAGAATTACAAGGCAACAGGAAAGACTTTCTTTCAGGGGCTATTCTTTTTATCGGGATTAGCCGTCTTGCTTTGCCTATTGATTCATGCCGTTTCTCCTTATCTATTGAAACGGTTAATTTCCTCACCGGAGATTTATCAGGCTGTAATCCACTATTTGGACTGGCGCAGCTTCGGGCTGTTGTTCTCATTTCCTTTTCTGGCTATCCGGTCTTTCTTCGTTGGGATAACGCACACGAAAGCCTTATCGTGGTCGGCTGTTACTGCGGTGACGATTAATATGCCGCTGAACTACTTTTTAATATTTACACTGGAATTAGGCATTTCGGGAGCAGCCATCGCTTCATCTTTAGCAGAAATGGGTTCTTTGATTGTACTTTGTATCTACACAAAAGCGAAGATTGACAAAGACAAATACGGATTGAAGCCCGTGTATGATGGACAGTTACTTATCAAAGTCCTGAATCTGTCTGTGTGGAGTATGCTCCATGCTTTTATCAGCATAGCTCCTTGGTTTCTATTTTTCGTGGCAATCGAACATTTAGGGAAAACAGAGTTGGCTATTTCCAATATAACCCGAAGCGTATCAGCAATATTTTTCGTAATTGCCAATTCCTTTGCTGTCACTACAGGTTCATTAGTAAGTAATGCTATTGGAGCCAGGGCGAGAAATGAACTTTTCCCGATCTGCCACAAGGTTCTGAAATTAGGTTATGCCGTTGGCATCCCATTCGTAGTAGTAGCTTTACTCTGTAACCGTTGGATTGTCAGTTTCTACACCGATAATGAGCTATTGATAGAATTAGCATTTGCTCCTTTCGTGGTGATGCTATTGAATTACACGTTTGCACTACCCGGTTATGTATATCTCAATGCGGTCGGAGGAACGGGGAAAACCAAAATCACCTTTCTGTTTCAGGTAACAACCACCTGTGCGTATTTAGTGTACCTCTATTGGTTGAGCTTCTGTATAAAAGCATCTTTATCCCTCTACTTGACGGCAGAATACCTGTTTGTGATTCTGCTGGCACTTCAATCTATCATTTATCTAAAAAGTAAACACTATTAAAGCGAATCAAGTTATGATGACAAAAATATATCCTCGCAGAAGAACAATGTGCTTTATCATTATCCCATCCATCGGGAGAAGTTAATCATTGGCAAGTTCTGTTCTATTGCCTGTGGCACGAAGTTTCTGTTTAATTGTGCGAATCATACATTGAAATCTCTGTCTACCTATACCTTCCCTCTATTCTATGAAGAATGGGAATTGGAAAAGTCGAATATTACTACTGCATGGGACAACAAAGGCAATATTGTAATCGGCAATGACGTATGGATCGGCTACGAAGCTGTGATTATGGCAGGGGTTCATATCGGTGACGGTGCTATTATTGCCGCACGTGCCGTAGTGACCAAAGATGTTCCGCCTTATACGATTGTGGGTGGAACTCCTGCCAAAGAAATACGAAAACGCTTCGATGCAGAGGTAATCGAACAACTGCTAATACAGAAATGGTGGGATTGGTCTACCGATAAGATACATCAGTGTTTGCCATATATTGCAGAGGGTAAACTAGATGAATTACTTGCCATGAAGAAATATAGATTATGAACTATATAAAGAAACGATTGACAAGGATTGATGCAAGTTTCAGTTCTTCTATATAGCTACATTTCGCTATTTTAGAACTCATGCCAGTGGATTATATTTGTAAGAAGCAGGAATTTGAAGTTCACCATTTCTGGAATTGCGACCAATAAGGCTGAATACCCCTTGAATCATTCTGATTAGCAGAGGAACTACAAACAAACTATGAATGATTTATTGAGAACGAGTTTTTTTCATCTTACTGGCTGATACCTCACAAGAAGTTATTAACACAGAAATGCAAGATGCTTATGAAGATTTTGTGAAGCAAATAGTAACAATTAGCCATTCGGAAGACTATACTCATGTCTTCCGGATGCTTAATCTCACCCGTATTGAGATAGCCCCTTTAAAGGGTTGTATCAGGATGGGCTGGGGGGAAAATACGCTTAAAAATCTATACATTCATAAAGCATTATCCTTAATTGGTGCAGAATTAGAGTTACTCAATCTCTGAAAACTACCCATCCCGAACAGTTTAATTCACCTGTGTCTACCGAGTTCAAGTCAGACCTATATGTACTCCCAAAGTCTAAAGAATTGGGGATTATAGGTATTGCTGAAATTGTACTAGCTCTGTTTCTACTGGGAAAAATCGTTGGGGAAAATGGAACGCCAGTCCCAAAAATTCAGTTGGCTCGTGGCTTTGAGCAGCTTTTCAATCTGAAATTTGGTAGTATCTACGATAAGATCGGTAAAGTGTTTACTCGTAAACCGTACAATCTTACTAAAACTTTGGACGCTTTGCGAAATACTATTACCAGAGAAGACCGTAAACGCAAGAACAAATAAAGATTAGAAAAGATAATTTTGCAAATCGTTTATTTATAGCAGTTTATAAACCATTTTTCGGGGAGTAGTTACCTACTCCTCTTTTTTTGCAACCTTGTTTTGTAAAACTTTGCTTCATCAATCGATTGAAAACAATAATGTTGAACTAAAAATTGAAGTAAAATGTATATAGACAACGAAAACTTCGAGAAGTGGATGGAGAAGCTATCCAAGAAACTCACCGAGATCGGGCAAGACTTGAAATCTCTTATTAATACTGATACTGTATTCGATGAAAACGAAAGGCTGTTGGATAATCAAGACTTAGCCTTTCTGTTGAAAGCATCTTTCAGAACCCTACAACGCTCAACGCTATCGAGCGAAAAACGTATTATAAAGCCAGCGATATCCGGGCTTTTGTTCGTGAATAGGCCGATTCTCAAACCTACAAACAGTTCGAAAAAGCAAATCAGTTTGCTTCACCTATCGATTTAGCGTGTTACAAGAACACGCTATAATGACACCTGTAATAAGCATTTCCTTTTCAATGCTTATTATCAGGTATTGATCTGTTCATATTTCTATAAAAAAGTAATTACCGTGCCAAACAGCAGTCGAAAAACGATATTCACTACCATTTCCATAGACAAGGAAACGGTAGCTTTGGTAGAGAAGATATGCAAACGCTATTCCCAGAAAAAGAGAAAGTTGTAAAGTTGGCGTTCAGATATATAGATAAGGTACATATCAACCCATCCGAAGCCCCTAAATCCGTAAAATCGGAACTGGCGAAAATAAATAAGGGACAGGATGATATTATCCGATTCATCCGTCACTATGAGGAAGAACAACTGAATCCCATCCCATGATACGGGTAACAAATTCTATCGCTTTGCGTTTCGATGTCATCGGTAAAACTTTGGAAACTCTTATGGATAAGCAATTGATGAAAACGACTGTAAATGACGAGTTATCCTCCGAGAAAAATATGCCGGAAAGAAAAAGCGTTTTGAGACAGGAAAATTACTTAATAATCCCTTTGAAAACGTTTTTTGGAGACACTCTGGGGGGAGGATATGCATTTGCGTTTTGCAGTAAGCCGATACATAACAAGTAATCATGCCCCTTAAGATT
>NZ_MNQY01000050.1:5879-35096 GCF_001915675.1 Parabacteroides sp. merdae-related_45_40
TTGTCCACGAAGAAAAATGATCATATAAATACACACAATTTGAAACATGGCAGACGACAAGAAAATTATTTTCTCGATGGTAGGCGTGAGTAAAGTCTTTCCGCCTCAAAAACAAGTATTGAAAAATATTTACCTGTCCTTTTTCTATGGAGCGAAGATCGGGATCATTGGTTTGAATGGTTCTGGTAAATCTACATTGCTAAAAATTATTGCCGGCGTCGAAAAAGAATACCAAGGAGAAGTTGTATTCTCACCCGGATATTCCGTCGGATATCTAGAGCAGGAACCGAAACTGGAACCGGGCAAGACAGTAAAGGAAGTCGTACAGGAAGGCGTACAAAATATTGTGGACACTCTCAAAGAATATGAAGAAGTAAACGAAAAATTCGGCGATCCCGAAATACTCGAAGATCCAGACAAAATGGACGCACTGATCAACCGGCAGGCCGAATTACAAGATAAGATAGATGCAACTGACGCATGGAACCTCGACAGCCGCCTGGAAAGAGCGATGGACGCTTTACGCTGTCCTCCTGAAGATCAGGTGGTCGATACGCTGTCGGGAGGCGAACGCCGCCGTGTGGCTCTCTGCCGTTTGCTGTTACAACAGCCGGACATCCTATTGCTGGACGAACCGACCAACCACTTGGATGCTGAGTCGATCGACTGGTTGGAGCAACATCTACAACAATATACGGGTACGGTTATCTGCATCACGCACGACCGTTACTTCCTCGACCATGTGGCCGGATGGATTCTGGAACTGGATCGTGGAGAAGGTATTCCCTGGAAAGGAAACTACTCTTCTTGGCTGGATCAAAAGACCAAACGTATGGCACAGGAGGAGAAACAAGCAAGTAAACGCCGTAAGACACTGGAACGCGAACTAGAATGGATCAACATGGCCCCGAAAGCTCGTCAGGCAAAAGGTAAGGCCCGTCTGAATTCGTATGAAGCCCTTTTGAACGAAGACCAGAAAGAACGCGAAGCCAAACTGGAAATCTTTATCCCGAACGGTCCGCGCTTAGGGAACAAGGTGATCGAGGCCCAGCATGTAGCAAAAGCATTTGGCGACAAACTGTTGTTTGATGACCTAAATTTCATGTTGCCGCCGAACGGAATCGTCGGCGTGATCGGTCCGAACGGAGCAGGTAAGACTACACTGTTCAAGATGATCATGGGAATGGAAAGTATCGACAAAGGTTCTTTTGAAGTGGGCGAAACGGTAAAGGTCGGTTATGCAGACCAGACACATAAAGATATCGACCCGAAGAAGACCGTTTATCAGGTTGTTTCCGGCGGACAGGAGTTCATCCGCGTAGGCGGCAAGGAAGTCAACTCCCGCGCTTACCTCTCCAAATTCAATTTTGCGGGAGCCGACCAGGAAAAACTTTGCGGCGTACTCTCCGGTGGTGAACGGAATCGCCTGCATCTGGCTCTAACGCTGAAGGCCGAGGCGAATGTGTTGCTGCTCGACGAACCGACCAACGATATTGATGTGAACACACTCCGGGCACTCGAAGAAGGATTGGAGAACTTCGCCGGTTGTGCGGTCGTCATTTCTCACGACCGTTGGTTCCTCGACCGTATCTGTACGCATATCCTTTCGTTCGAAGGGGATTCAAATGTCGTGTTCTACGAAGGTTCCTATTCGGAGTATGAAGAGTACAAGCGCAAATTATTGGGCGACGTGGAACCAAAACGTGTCCGTTACCGTAAACTTATTGTTGATTAATCGTATAAATAATTAATATTATAAGACCATGAAAAAAAGAATGTTATCGATGGCAGTAGTAGCTGCCGCCTTTTTGTGCTTCGGAAGTGACGCGAGTGCACAGAAAACAACCAAACTGTTCAACGGAAAAGACCTTTCCGGCTGGAACTTCGTTGTCGATAAGAACTCCGTCCCAGCCGAACAGGTATATTCCGTGAAAGACGGTGTCATCAACATCACAGGACAGCCATTCGGATACATGTACACGAAAGAAAAATACGGAGATTATAAACTGCATGTAGAATATCGCTGGCCAAACGGCAAGGAAAAGGCGAACAGCGGTATCTTCCTGCTAATTGAAGAGCCGAAAAACCCGTTTCCGAACGGTATCGAATGCAACCTGATGCTTGATAATGCCGGTGATTTCGTCCTGCTCGGCGGTTCGGATCTGACTGAATACCAGAATAAGCCAGGCCAACCCCGCCCCTCTTTCCCGAAAATCCAGAAGGCGAATCAAGACAGCGAGAAGCCTGCCGGTGAATGGAATGAAGCTAATATCTTCGTAAAAAACGGTGTCATCACGGTCTATATCAACGGCGTTTACCAGAACACCGGGACAAACAAGGTAAAGAAAGGTTACATCGGACTGCAAAGCGAAGGCAAGGAAGTACAATTCCGTAACGTGACAATCACTCCGTGGTAAACAACTATATTTATTTTAAAACACCTATGTTTTGCATTCAAAGCATAGGTGTTTTGCATTCAAATCATATATGTTTTGAAAAGGTGTTCCTTGGGTTTCCATAAAAACATATCGTTTCTTTGCTATCTTTGCAACATTCTCACGGATATTCCGGTTCTTTTTTAAATTATATCACTATGGATAATCGTTTCTTGGACCTTATAGAGAGAAGCATAAAGGAGCATTGGGACCTCCCCGCCTTCTCTGATTACAATGGACATACCTTCCATTTCAAAGACGTCGCACGGCGGATAGAAAAGTTTCACATCCTACTGGAACATGCTGGTATCAAGAAAGGCGACAAAGTGGCCATCGTCGGACGCAACTCCTCCAACTGGGCAATCTGCTTTTTCGGAATATTGGCTTACGGGGCTGTTGCCGTGCCGATCCTGCATGAGTTCAAACCCGACAATATCCATCACATCGTCAACCATTCGGGAGCAAAAGCCGTACTGGCAGGCTCCAGCAACTGGGAGAACATGAACGAAAAGATGATGCCGGATGTCAAGCTATTCATGATGCTGGACAACTTCTCCATTATCGATTGCAAAAATAAGGAGGTACGCACCATACGCGATCGCATCAACGAATATTTTGGCAAGAAATATCCCCGTTCTTTCACCGCCAACGATGTGAAATATCATATCGAAGACCCGGAGGAATTGGCTGTTTTGAACTATACGTCCGGCACGACCAGCTTCTCGAAAGGAGTCATGATCCCCTACCGCAGTTTGTGGAGCAACACACAGTTCGCCTACGACCGTCTTCCTTTCATACATCCAGGAGACAACATCGTCTGTATGTTACCGATGGCGCACATGTACGGGTTAGCGTTCGAAGTGCTGAACTCCGTCAACAAAGGCTGCCACGTTCATTTCCTGACACGCACGCCGAGTCCAAAAATCATCGCAGAGGCATTTGCGACGGTTCGACCGGCGCTGATCCTTGCCGTGCCACTCATTATCGAGAAGATCATCAAGAACAAGGTCTTTCCCGAACTGGAAAAGCCATTGATCAAATTGCTGTTGAAAGTGCCATACATCGACCAAAAGGTACGCGAGAAGATCGCCCAAAAGCTGGAAGCCTCTTTCGGTGGGAACTTCGGCGAAATCGTGATTGGTGGTGCAGCCATCAATAAAGAGGTAGAGACGTTTCTCAAATCCATCGACTTCCGTTATACGGTTGGCTATGGGATGACGGAATGCGGCCCACTGGTTTCCTACGAACAGTGGGACACGTTCAAGCAAGGCTCGGTGGGCCGTGTCGTCGACCGCATGGAAATCCGGATCGACTCGAACGATCCGGAAAACGAAGTAGGCGAAATCCTGGTTCGCGGCATGAACGTGATGTTAGGCTACTACAAGAATCCAGAGGCAACAAAGGCTGTGATGCTACCCGACGGCTGGCTACGGACAGGTGACTTGGGAACACTTGACAAAGACGGTTTCCTTTACATCCGCGGACGAAGCAAAAGTATGATCCTAAGCTCCAACGGACAGAATATCTATCCCGAAGAGATCGAAGACCGCCTAAACAATATGCTGTACGTGGCGGAGTCGTTGATCATTTCTCAGGGAGGTAAACTGGTCGCCCTGATCTATCCGGACTGGGAACAAGTGGACAAGGCAGGCATCCAACACTCCGAAATCGAAGAGCTGATGCAGCAGAACATCGACCAACTGAACACTGAAATGCCCGCCTACAGCAAAGTATCTTGCTTCAAGCTTTATCAGGAAGAATTCGAAAAGACACCGAAACGGAGTATTAAACGATATTTATATCAACCCGCAGAGGAAAACTAAATAAATAAATCGTACCTTTGTTTTCTGTTAATTTACAAACAGCTCATATGAACAAAGGGAAAATTACTGTTGTCGGCATTGGACCGGGAAATCGCGATGACATAACGCCTGCGGCATTATCAGCCATCAGGCAGTCGGATGTGATCATCGGATATAACTATTATTTCCAGTTTATACAGGATATAATTCACCCGGATACCCAATGTATCGATACTGGGATGAAGCGCGAGAAAATACGTGCCGAAGAGGCCTACAAATACGCTTCGGAAGGTAAAACAGTGACAGTGATCAGTTCTGGTGATGCCGGAATCTACGGGATGGCCCCGTTGATATATGAAATGCGGACGATGAAAGAGGCGCCGCAAGTGGAGATCGAGGTAGTGCCCGGTATCAGTGCGTTCCAAAAGGCGGCTTCGCTTCTAGGGGCACCTATCGGGCATGATCTCTGTATCATCTCCCTCTCCGACCTGATGACTCCCTGGCTACGGATCGAAAAACGCATACGGGCCGCCGCTATCGGCGACTTCGTGACAGCCATCTACAATCCGAAAAGCGAAGGGCGCTACTGGCAGTTGCATCGTCTCAAGGAGCTGTTCCTCGAAGAACGTGCACCCGAAACACCGGTCGGCTATGTCCGTCAGGCCGGACGCGAAGAGCAGGTCGTCAACCTGACCACGCTGGAAGAGTTCGACCCTGAGCAGGTCGACATGTTCACTGTCATCCTGATCGGGAACTCGCAGTCATATGAGGCCGACGGTAAATTCATCACACCACGCGGCTATTACGGGGAGATCAAGATGAAAACAGATGTCGGGATCGGCCAGGACATCATGATCCGCAGCTTTCGCACCATCGAGAAAGAACTCAAGAACAAAGAAATACCGCTCGACAAGAAATGGGCTTTGCTCCATGCCATCCACACGACAGCCGATTTCGATATGGAAAATATCCTACGGATCGACGATCATGCGGTGGCTTCCCTTTACGGGAAATTCAGCCGGGGCGAGGTGCGCACCATCATCACAGACGTCACAATGGCTGCTTCCGGCATCCGCAAAGGAGCTTTGCAGCGTATGGGGATCGAGGTGAAATGCTATTTGCAAGACGAGCGCACCGTACAACTTGCAACAGAAAAAGGGATCACCCGCACACAAGCTGGCATCCGGCTTGCCGTACAGGAACATCCCAGCGCTTTATATGTATTCGGCAATGCGCCGACCGCATTAATGGAACTTTGTGACCTGATAAGGAAAGGGAAAGCCATTCCCGCCGGCATTATTGCCGCTCCTGTCGGTTTCGTACACGTACAGGAATCCAAACACATGGTAAAGCCGTTTGTCTCTATTCCTAAACTCATCATCGAAGGACGGAAAGGCGGTAGCAACCTCGCCGCGACTTTGGTAAATGCGATTTTATGCTACAATGATGCAAAACAATTAAAACCAGGTAGAGACGTATGAGAACTCAAGAAATTGTAGAAGCTTACGGCAAAACGCACATCTATATGATCGGGATGGACGACAATCCACAGCCTAAGCATATAGAAGTCATTATCAAAAATGTCAAACACGACAACATCTTCTCCGGAGGGAAGCGGCATTACGAAATTGTGAAACCATTCCTACCCGCCGATGCGGTATGGATCGAAATCAAGGCTCCAATAAATGCCGTCCTTGCGGAATACAGCCGGTTGATCCAGGAAGGCAAAGTGATCGTCTCCTTCGTTTCGGGAGACCCGTTCTTTTTCGGCTTCGCTTCCACCATCCGGAAAAACCTTTTAGGAGTAGGCATGAAAGTGTTTCCCTACTTCAACTCATTGCAGATGTTCGCACACCATGAACAAATTCCGTATGAGAACATGCACGCCGTGTCCGTTACCGGACGACCATGGCACGAACTCGACCGGGCGTTGCTGGAATACCGACCGCTGATCGGTGTACTAACCGACCGTGTCCATACGCCCAGGGCTATAGCCAAGAGGATGATGGAATATCATCTGGACAGGGATTACACCATGTGGGTAGCCGAACATTTAGGCAACCCGAAGAAAGAGAAAATCTATAAAATCTACTCGATCGAGGAAATCAGCGAAATGAGTTTCACCAATCCGAACTGTGTTCTGCTAATGAAGGCTCCGAACTGCGCATTACAACGACCAGCCTTAGGCATACCTGACACGAAATTTATCTTGCTGAATGACCGGACAAAAATGATTACCAAAGCACCGATACGAGTGATAGACCTAAGCCTGTTAGAACTGCATAACAGCCGCTACTTCTGGGATATCGGCGCCTGTACCGGCTCGGTTTCAATCGAAGCGCGGCGCCAGTATCCTCATCTAGATATCCAAGCTTTTGAAGTGCGGAAAGAGTGCGAGAACATCATCCGGGCAAACACACGGCTGCACAGCGCTCCAGGCATAGACCTGCGTATTGGTAACTTCCTCAATCTGTCAATCGAAAAGAACACGATTGTCGATGCAGTCTTTATCGGCGGTCATGGTGGCAAGCTGAAAGAAATCATCCGCAAGGTAGCTTCCCATTTGAACAGTCTGAACGGCAAGATCGTTTTTAACTCCGTTTCAGAAGAAAGCAGCAAGCTGTTCCGGGAGGCGGTTGCAGAAAACGGTCTGAAACTACATTCAGAAATAAACATTACGCTCGATTCCAATAATCCTATTACAATCCTTTGCGCAACGGGTAAAAATTATGTCTAAAAATACACTGAACATTCTTGTGGTTTCGGCAAGTAGTCTGTCGTTAGCACGCAAAATCCGGGACGAATATCCGGGCAAAACTGTCATCTATTGTAGAGAAGCAGATAACGACATCGAACCAGTCACCTCTTTCAAAGAGCTGACTGGCAATCTTTTCGATAAATCGGAAACGATTGTGTTTATCGGGGCGATGGGTATCTGCGTACGGAGTATCGCTCCCTACATCAAGAGCAAGTACACGGACCCGGCAGTCATCTGCCTCGACAGTACCGGCAAATATGTCGTATCGGTACTATCCGGTCATATCGGTGGGGCGAACGAACTGACACATGAATTGGCCCACATACTGGACGCCGAAGCGGTTGTCACGACACAGAGTGACAACCAGGGACTTTGGGCACTGGACACCTTCGCGAAACAATATGGCTGGGAACAGGATGTCTACAACCCACAAGAAGGCATAATCAGTTTCTTCCAAACCGATTTCGAGCAGACAGACGAGGAAACGTTCAATGCATCGAGGGAAAAGGCCATGAACGAATGTGTCGCCCGTTTCGTCAACTGTCGACCGACCGCCCTCCTGCTCGATATTCGCACGAAGGAGACGGACTATATGAAGGAAACCTGCCCCCCGCACGTCGATGTCTTTTATAAATATAAAGATATCGACCTCGAAAAATACGAGCTGCTGATCACGGTCAGTCCCACTTACTACCACAAATCCCCTATCCCCTGCCTATCATTCTTCCCGAAAGTGCTTCACTTAGGTATCGGATGTAAAAAGGGATTGACAGACATGAAGTCCGTCCTCACGGACCTGTATATCTGCTCCATTTTCTACAGGTTCAACCTGAAGAGCATAGCCAACGTCTCCTCCATCGACCTAAAGAAAGAAGAACCGATATTAAAGGAACTGGCAGACACCTACCTGCGCAGCCCGTTCAAGACCTATCCGGCAGAGGTACTGGACAAAGTCCCCGTACCCCATCCTTCTTCCACAGTAAAGAAAGCCACCGGGTCGGGAAGCGTCGCGGAGGCAGCGGCCATCCTGAGTGCGGAAGGAGGCCCATTATTGGTGGGAAAACAAAAGGGGCAAACGAAAGACTTCACTTATGCGATAGCCATCAGCAAATCGGCAATACAGGACGAAGAAGATAGTCAGCAAAAAGGGAAACAGGGACATGGACATATCGAAATTGTCGGAGCCGGACCGGGCGATCCAGAACTGATCTCCATCCGGGGCCGGCGGATGCTGGAAAATGCAGACCTGATCCTCTATGCCGGAAGCCTCGTCCCCAAAGAACTCACCCTATGCGCCAAGAAAGGATCGACGATTCGCAGTTCTGCCGACATGAACCTGGAAGAACAATTCGCCCTTATAAAAAAGTTCTATGACAAAGGGAAGTTCATCGTACGCTTGCACACAGGTGACCCCTGCATCTATGGGGCGATACAAGAACAGATGGCATTCTTCGACCGCTATGGCATGAGTTACCATATCACACCGGGAATCTCCTCGTTCCAAGCTGCTGCTGCAGCTCTCCGTTCCCAGTTCACTATTCCTGAAAAGGTGCAAACCATCATCCTGACGCGTGGCGAAGGACGTACCCCCATGCCGGAGAAAGAGCAGCTGCATAAACTAGCCGCCAGCCAAAGCACAATGTGCATCTTCCTGAGCGCCGGCATTGCCGGACAAGTCCAGAAAGAACTTCTGGAACATTACCCGCCAACGACACCGGTAGCCGCCTGCTACAAGTTGACCTGGAAAGACGAACGCATCTACCGAGGCGAATTGAAAGACCTGGAACAGATCGTAAAAGAAAACAATCTGACACTGACGACCTTGTTAGTCGTCGGTGATGCCATAGACAACCGCACGGGGGTATCACGTCTCTACGCCGAGGAGTTCAAGCATCTGTACCGCCGTTAGTGAGGGGCCACCTCCTACCTATGAGGCATGATACCTCATAAGTAGGAGGTACGGAACCTCATAGCTATCAGGCATGATACCTCATAGCTGCCAGGCAAGTACTCACCAGAGAGGATGACCCCCTGCTATATTACCGGTAAAGACAAGAGAACAACAGAAACATTATGATACTGATCTTAGGAGGAACAACCGAAGGCCGCAAGGCCGTACAAGTCGTCGAGAGCGCTGGCAAACCCTACTACTACTCGACAGTCGGCAACGAACAGGCGATAGCAGCCGTTCATGCCATTCGCCTCACCGGTGGTATGGACGAAGAAGAGATGGCACAATTCTGCCGCGAGAAAAAAATCTCGTTGCTAGTTGATGCCGCCCACCCTTTCGCCATCCGGTTGCATCGGACGCTTGCAAAGGTTTCCTCCCGTCTCCGGATTCCGGTCGTCCGGTTGGAAAGGCAATACCCCGCACATGACAAGCGGTTGATATGGTGCACGGATTATGCCGCCGCCATCGACCGCCTACGTGCGGACGGGATCTGCAACCTGTTGGCCCTGACAGGCGTCAAGACCATTGCGAAACTGCGTCCTTACTGGGAGCAGACGCCCTGCTGGTTCCGTATCCTGAACCGGAAAGAGTCGCTTTCGCTGGCTGAATCCGACGGATTCCCAAAGGAACGGATTATTTTTTTCCATGAAGGAGAAGACGAGAAGAAGCTGCTGGACCAGCTTCATCCAGATGCCGTACTGACAAAGGAAAGTGGGGAAAGCGGATATTTCAAGGAAAAGGTCGAAGCAGCACAAGCCTGCGGCATTCCCGTTTATGTCATACAACGCCCTCCCCTACCTGACAGTTTCACTTTTGTGCAAGGCATGGAAGGACTTCGTAAAGCCATCGAACGCCTCGCTCCCGGCTTCTTCCCGCTCCGGAGCGGTTTCACGACCGGCACATGTGCTACGGCTGCCGCCAAAGCCGCCTTAGTCGCCCTCCTGAACCGAACGGAACAAACCGTTAGTTGCATCACGCTCCCTTCCGGGGAAAAGATCATGCTCCCTGTCGCCGCAACCGAATGGGCGGACAACGCCGCCCTATGCACGGTTATAAAGGACTCCGGCGACGATCCGGACGTGACAAACGGCTGTTCCGTTATCGCCCGTATCGAGTTACAGGCTGGGCAATCCCCTACCCCCGCCTTCCTGTTCCGGGCTAGTGAAGGAGTAGGAACGGTGACGCTTCCCGGCCTCGGCCTCGAAATTGGAGGACCAGCCATCAACGCCACTCCCCGCCGCCTGATTACTGGAGAATTGACAACAATACTGGAGGAAAACGGCCTGTCCGGCAAGATAAAGGAGGTGGTCGTCACGATCTCCGTTCCGGGAGGGAAAGAGTTAGCTGCCCGGACATTCAATCCGAAGTTGGGAATCATCGGCGGAATCTCGATCATCGGGACATCCGGCATCGTACGCCCTTTCTCGAACGATGCCTTTCTCGCCTCGATCCGGAAAGAAGCCGAAGTTGCAAAAGCAATAGGATGTTCTCGCCTCGTCATCAACTCAGGAGCGAAAAGCGAACGTTTCCTGAAAGGCTACCTGTCGGAACGGCTGTCGGAAGAACTTCCTCCGCAAATGTTTGTGCATTACGGGAACTTCATCGGAAAGACACTGAAAATAGCTGCCGAACTGCAATTTGACGAAGTCGTCATGGGAATCATGATTGGCAAAGCCGTCAAACTGGCGGAAGGAGCACTGGATACGCACAGCAAAAAGGTCGTCATGAACAAAGCCTTTCTGAAAGAATTGGCTGCAAAGGCGGGTTGCAAACCAGAGTCCGTACAAAAAATAGATTCCCTGACGCTGGCCAGAGAACTATGGGAACTGTTCAGCAAGACCGAACAACAAAGTTTCTTCCCGCTTCTGTTACAGAAGTGCCGAGAGCATTGTACCCCCTTGCTTCCCAACGGGAAACTATCCGTTCTGCTGATTTCGGAAAGTGGGGAAATAACCTTTCAAGCGTGATTATTCAAATGTAACATCCTTGTTCTGCACGTAGGAGACATCGATTTTTCCTCCCGCATCACCGTTGCTCTCCTGTAAAGGAAGTTCCCTGACACGGCTCAAGAACAGGGTTCCTTTGGTGGCAGAAGTCGGATTCGTAAAGTTTAGCGTGATGGAGGTTGCGCCTTTCTGCGTATTGTTGATATCATAGACACCGCCGCTGTAGGTCAGGTGCACCTGGACATACTCGTCCTTCCCGATCGGCTTTCCTACCCAAGTGATAATGGTTGCGCCATTGCCTTTGACGGATGTCAGGGATTCGGGAAGAGCGATTGGATCGACATCGTCGATAGAGGCCTTGTTTGTATAAACCTGGTCTTTCCAACGGGAAAAGGTGAACGTGACCGGGTCCAGCCCGGATTCCGACAGCATATACATATAAGTTCCCATTCCTAAAAAGTCCGGCACTTTTCCGTTAAAGAGAATGCCTTTGGTCGGCAGGCGCAGATTGGCCCCTTCGCTGTTATATTTATTGAAATTTGCGCCTATATGGGTATGGTTCTGCGTAACATTATATTCGACACCCAAATTCTGATAAAAAGGGATCGAGGGGTCGATCCCGTCCGAATCATCGTTATCGCAAGCGGTAAACACGCCAGCGAACAACAGACAAGCATAAAGGAAATACTTTCTCATGTCATTTAATTTTATCCGAGTTACGGAAAGTATAGGATAATTTACCAATTGCTTCTCCGAGGACTCTATTATTCTTCTTTGATAGAAATAACAAATGAAGTGGGAAAAGTTTTTCCTTTTAGGCTTTTTTGTCAAACAGAAAGCTCCTGCAAGAGAGATTCTATGGTATCGGCCGCCAGCGTACGTCCGTCAAGATGGTGGATCAGGAATGCGGAACCGACAGACAGATCGCCCGTCTCGATCCATACAGGCGACTCCACATGCCGATCGGCACGTATACCGTTCCGCTGGAGTGCCTTGCGGACCATCGCATATTTCTGTCCGTGCCCGATCAGGCGTATTTCTTTCGAATACCGGTTATCGATGCGGAACAAGCCGGTCTCCGTGTCGAACACGATTCCCTTGCGGGCGAAGAAACCGCTCAAGTGGCCGCTCAGGGCGAGGTCTTCGGGCGTACCAGTCGTAATCCCGTTCGTCCGGTCCATCAGCCAAATCTTGTCGGCGATCTGGAGCGCCAGTTCGAGATCGTGCGTGGAGAGGAAAATCGTCTTGTTCGTGCTTCGTGTCAGATGGTGGAGCAATTGCATGATCTCCACCTTACTCGGAAAATCGAGGAAAGCGGTCGGCTCGTCCAGAAAGATAACAGGTGTTTCCTGAGCCAGTGCCTTGGCGATCATGACCTTCTGCCGTTCTCCGTCCGACAGGGTGTGCACCATGCGGGAGGCCAGGTTCTCAATCCGTACCAAGGCGATCGATTCTTCCACGACCTGCTTGTCCTCCTTGTCCAACCGTCCCCAGAAACCGGTGTAGGGACTGCGTCCCATCTTGACCAATTCCCGCACGGACATATTCCGGATGTCACACTTCTCCGTCAGGACCACACCGATCGTCGTGCTCAGTTCCTTGTCTGAATAACTGTCCATATCACGTCCCAAGACGGCGATCTCGCCTCCCAGCTTCGGCTGGAAAGCCGACAGCGTGCGCAGAAGCGTCGACTTCCCGACTCCGTTCGCTCCTAAGAGGCAGGTTAATTCTCCACTATAAATCCGGGCCTGTATATGGCTCGCCACCAACTTGGTATCATTCTTTGTCCGATAACCGATAGAGAGATCGTTTATATGAATCGTATCTTGTCTCATCATTCGTTCAGTTCGTTTTTACGTTTACGGAATAGAACGGAGGCCACTACCGGAGCACCGATTAGGGCAGTCACCGAATTGACCGGCAAAGCCCCTTCGAAGCCGGGCATCCGGGCAATCAAGTTGCAGACGAGTGCCAATGCGGCACCGGCAAACAGGACGGCAGGCATCAGGACCCTATGGTCGGATGTTTGAAAAATGGCCCGGCACAGATGCGGGACGGCCAGGCCAAGAAAGATGACCGGTCCACAATAGGCCGTCACGATCGCCGTCAGCACTCCTGCCGAGGTGATCACCAAAAGACGTGCCCGCTTGATGTTCAATCCCAAGTTACGGGCATAGCCGTCGCCAAGCAGCATCAGGTTCAACGTCTTGATCAACAGGAACGACAAAGGGATCAGAATCGCCATGATCGCAACAAACAGCATCATCTGGTTGCCGGAAACACGTGAGAAGCTGCCTAACCCCCAGATCACATAGGCGCGAATATCCTCCTCCACGCTGAAGAACTTCAGCACGCCGATCACCGCATTCGCCACGTAGCCGATCATCACGCCGATAATCAGCAGCGTCACGTTCCCCTTCACCTTCTGCGACACATATACGATTAACGCCATCACCGAGAGCGAACCGATCACGGCTGCTATCGAAAGCGCGATTTCTCCCATAACCCCCAATTTACTAAGCGCAACCCCTCCGAGGCTACCGCTCAACAGCACCACGAAGGCCACGCCCATGCTCGCACCGGAGCTGATCCCCAGCACGGAAGGTCCCGCCAGTGGATTCCGGAAAACAGTCTGCATCTGCAAGCCGCTTATCGCCAGGCCCGCTCCCGCCACCAAAGCAGTCAATGCCTGCGGAAGACGTGATTTCCAGACGATATTCTGCCAGGTCACCGGCTCGTCTCCCAGTCCGCAAATAATGTTCCAGACAGACTTCAACGGGATAGACACCGATCCTAACACCAAATTCAGGAACATCAGGACCAGGATAGACGCTACGGTGAGCGACATCAGAAAAGTAGTGGAATGTCTCATTCGTGCAGCCTAATTGAGCCGTGCATAATAAACAGGTGTATGATCGGGCAGCAGGTCCGGATGGAATATATGCAGCAGGTCGGCCAGTACGACTTCCGGCTCGGTCGGCATACTTTCGTAAAAAGGCGTATCTTTCATGTTGCAATAGATGATCCCTTTCTCTCTGAAGGCACGGAAATCGGCATAACGCGGGTCCTGCTCCTTCAATGCCTCATAGCTGAACGTACCCGGATAGCTGTTCACAATGCGCCAGTAATCGGCTTCGTCACCCTGATTGTAGACAGTTTCGAAATCAAGTGTCACACCTCCCGAACGTTTGTCGTTTTTGAGGAAATAGTCAGCACCGGCGTCCTTGAAAAGTTGGGCGAGAAAGCTCTCCCCTCCTACGGCATACCAGTTACCGCCCCGCATCTCGCCGCTCAACACGACCGGGCGTTTCTTCACTTTTCCTTCCGCCGTCAGCTCCTTCAATTCATTATAACGGGCCGCGATGGCGTCGAATATCTCGTTTGCCTTTTGCTCCTGTCCCACCAACAGGCCGACGAACTTCACCCATTCCGCCTGTCCCAACGGCGTCATCTCCTTATAGCCTAAATGCGGGATCAATGGGATACCGACATCCTTCAAGGTCTCATATCCGCCCCGTTTAAAAGGCGAAACAAGGATCAGGTCTGGGTTCATACTCATGATCACCTCGTTGTCGAAATTCCCTTCTATGCCGATTTTGGCGGTCTTCCCACTCTTGAGACGTTCGTTCATCTCCCTATTGAACAGATGCCGGGTACTGGTCACCCCTACGACCTTGTCCAGTTCGCCCATCTTGATAAAATTGGACAACTGCAAAGATGTCATACAGATAACACTTCTGATGGGTGTCTCGATCACAGTATACGATCCGGGGATGCCGGCCGGTTTCGTTCCTCTCCTGACAAGCGCATAATGAAAAGTCGTACTTTCCTCATTCTGCGGGTCCTGGATATCCAGCAAGACATACCCGCTCCGATAGGATAATACGAAACCACGGGCATACTCGGGTACAATATGGACACCGGAAAACGCGCTTTCTTCCGTCGTTTCCACCTTATCGGTCCGTTGATTGTTTTTGGTCGTACACGAGGATGCGACACACAACGACATAAGTAGGCAGCATCCTGCCAGGCATTTTTTCATATTCAATATTATTTTATTATAACCGAGAGAGCGTTGTCCACCCCACGAGGACGAGACTCTTCAAAACCGAAACGGCAGGTCTTCTGACTTACTTCCATCCCCGGACACCTTCCCGATCCCCCGATCAGTGGCATTGAGTATTGCCGGTATGTTACCGAAGTTTCACAGCAGCGTGGTCTGTCCGGGATTCCCACCCGGTTCCCTTTTCATTCCTGTCCTGTAAGGAGGACAGGGAAACCTGTTTCAAAGGGCAAATATAATAATATTACTTTTGCTTTCAAGAGAAAAGTGGCAGACAAATCAGTTTTTCTTACGAGCCGCCAAATATTCGTCTTCTAGCATGACTTTCAGTACATGGCCGCTTTCGTCGAAAGCGACAACCAGATTCCGCTGGTCAGTCGTCTCGAGAGAGACCTTATACTGGATAGGGCTGCCGCTACCATTCGACTTGTACACCTCTTTGATCAAGCAATTTTCATAAGCGTTGTAAATCGCTTCCTGTGCGGCAAGGTCCACATCGACGATATCGATCGCATAGAAATTTTTCATACTCAACATATCGATATCCGTATTCCCATCCCGTCCAGTCTGCGCATGACTGTTTTGAGCCATACAGACACACGAAACCACCATAGCCACCATCAATACAAACTTCTTCATAACCTAAAATCTTAAACAATCTATTTACCTTTTTCTAATCGTTCCATCAAGTACAAATTGCATGCCAAAGAATAAAAAGCGGGCTGTGGAAAAGGCAGTGTGGAAATTATCCCCACAATTGTGGAATGCAGATTTGGAAAGTTCCGCAATTTTCCTCACTTTTGCGCACCAAATAATTCTAACGCACATGTCGTACCCCATCTGCTTCGTATCGCTCGGTCCGGGAGACCCCGAACTGATCACTTTGAAAGGCTTGAAAAAACTCCGACAGGCCGATATCATCTATTGCCCCGCCACCATAAGCAAAAGCGGACAACTACTCTCCCGTGCGGCCCGTATTATCGAAGGACTGGAAATCGAGAAGTCTGTAGTCCAGTTCTTCACGCTCCCGATGAGCAAAGACCGGACCAAAGTCTGGAAAGTCTACGATACCTTGTATGAAAAGGCCATATCCGCCAGGGACAAAGAGAAAAAGGTGGTCATTGTGGCGGAAGGCGATGCAGGGTTCTATTCTTCCATACAGTATATATACGACAAATTCAAAGAGAACCGCATCGAAGTGGAACGAACCGCCGGAATACCAGCTTTCATTGCAGCGGGTGCTTTAGCCGGCTTGCATATTGTCAAGCAGGAAGAACAAATCATCGTCATACCCGGAATGCTGACGGCGGAAGAATTGTCGAAAAAGATCAAGACCGGTAATGTGATCGTCATCATGAAGCTGTCCCAATGTGTGGAAGCCGTCCATACCTGCATCCGGTTGCATCCGGAAACGAACTTCCATTATTTTGAGAATGTCGGGACCGGAGAAGAGTTTTACACCTCCGACCGGAAACAAATCCAGAGGAAAATATTCCCATACTTTTCCCTTATGATCATCCAATAGTATCTAAACTACCTGACTTTTCATTTTGTTATTATACAAAAATATATTTACTTTTGTTTTCCACTTAAACTTACATAAGACATGAAATCAGACATAGAAATTGCAAGAGAGGTTTCTCTGCGCAAGATAAAAGAAATCGCGACCGGATTAGGTATCCCTCGTGAAGAAGTTCAGAATTACGGCAGATACATCGCCAAGATACCTATCCATCTGATCGACGAAGAGAAGATCAGACAACACAATCTTATCCTGGTTACAGCCATCACTCCTACGAAAGCGGGTATCGGTAAGACGACCGTTTCAATCGGGCTGGCTTTAGGATTGAACAAAATCGGTAAAAAGGCGGTCGTTGCCTTGCGCGAACCATCATTGGGTCCATGCTTCGGCATGAAGGGCGGAGCTGCCGGAGGCGGATACTCGCAGGTGTTGCCGATGGAAAACATCAACCTGCATTTTACGGGGGATTTCCATGCGGTTACTTCTGCCCACAATATGATCACGGCATTGCTGGACAATTACATCTACCAGACGCGTAATACCTGTGAAGGTCTGAAAGAAATCAAATGGAAGCGCGTACTGGACGTAAATGACCGCAGCCTGCGCAACATTGTTTCTGGCTTGGGCGGATCGGCCAATGGTGTACCGACGGAGACAGGTTTTGACATCACACCCGCTTCGGAAATCATGGCGATCCTTTGCCTGGCAACGGACATCGAAGACTTGAAACGCCGTATCGGCAACATCCTGCTGGGGTATACGAACGATGACAAGCCTTTCACTGTAAACGATCTCGGTGTAGCCGGAGCGATCACGGTATTGCTGAAAGACTCTCTCCTGCCCAACCTGGTGCAAACAACCGAAAACACGGCCGCATTCGTACACGGAGGCCCATTCGCCAACATCGCACACGGCTGCAACTCCGTTCTGGCGACCAAGATGGCGCTGACATATGGCGATTACGTCATTACAGAAGCTGGCTTCGGTGCCGACCTAGGAGCTGAAAAGTTCTTCGACATCAAATGCCGCAAAGCCGGACTGACACCGAAACTGACAGTTATCGTGGCGACGGCCCAGAGCTTGAAGCTGCATGGAGGCGTACCGGAAAACAAGATCAAGGAACAGAATATCGAAGGGATGAAAAACGGTTTCGAGAATCTGGACAAACATGTCGAGAACATGAAATGCTTCGGCCAGGAAGTGATCGTGACTTTCAACAGGTACGCATCCGATACGGACGAGGAAATCGCACTGGTCGCAGAACATTGCCGCGAGATCGGTGTTGGTTTCTGTATGAACAACGTATTTGCTGCCGGTGGCGAAGGAGGTGCCGAACTCGCGAAACTGGTGGTCGACACAATCGAAAAGAAACCTTCCACCCCGCTAAAATACATCTACGAGGACAACGAACCGATCCGTAGCAAGATAAAAAAGGTGTCCGAACAGATCTATGGAGCAGCCTCTGTTGTCTATACGACATTGGCGGACAAGAAAATCAAGCAGATCGAAAGTCTCGGAATCTCCCACTATCCGATCTGCATCGCCAAGACGCAGTATTCGTTCTCTTCCGATCCGAAAGCCTACGGGGTAGCCAAGAATTTCGAGTTGAAAGTGCGCGACATCATCATCAACAACGGTGCAGAGATGATCGTTGTCATCATGGGCGAGATCATGCGCATGCCGGGACTGCCGAAAGACCCGCAGGCAAAACGTATCGACATCGTGGACGGCGTGATTGAAGGGTTGAGCTAAAAGACAAGCCACCATATCCCTATATATGCAAAACACCGGTGTTTTGAAAACGAATCACCGGTGTTTTGAAAACGAATCACCGGTGTTTTGATACTAGGCTATACCAGCCTAATTCTTTCCCTTGTTTTTATCGAAAAATTTCTTAAAGAACAGGATTTGGTAGTCGATCGAGTTCTTCCAGTATTCACCGTTATGTGATCCGGGACGAACAAGGAAATCATGGTCGATCTTATATTTCAGCAGCTTCTTATGGAAGTCGTTATTCACTTCGAAAAAGAAATCGCTGTAACCGCAATCGAAGATAATAGCCAGTTCACCGTTCTTGATACGGTCAATTTGCATGATTGCCGTATGATTGTTCCAAACCTCCTGATTGTCGCTCTCGTTTCCGAGCTGCTTGTTCATCTCCCAATTATTGGGGAATGGTCGGATATCGACTCCGCCACTCGTACTACCGACCGCACCAAACACATCCTTATGACGAAAAGATAGCCACATGGCTCCGTGTCCGCCCATGCTCAACCCAGTAATAGCACGACCGGAACGGTCTTTCACTGTCGAATATTCAGAATCGATATATTTGACTAATTCGGAGGAAACGAATGTCTCATAACGGTAGGACGGATCTTTCGGGCTGTCCCAATACCAACTATTCTTGCCATCGGGACAGACAAAGATCAGGCCGTCGCGATCTGCAATATCTTTCAACTCCGGCTTCATGGAAAGCCAGGTTTTCGCATTTCCTCCATATCCGTGCAACAGGTAGACAACCGGTTTCGGCACATGATTATTCTCCGGAGAAACGACAACGACTTGGACATTCTTTTTCATCGCCTCACTGTAAACGGCCAACGTATCGACAACTGCCCCCTTCACCGATATGGCAACCAGGATAAAAAGAGCTAAAATGGATAATTTAAGTTTCATGGTATCAGACTCTATAAACGCTATTTTTTGTTCTTTTCCATTTTAAGTATATCGCTGTCGAGGAGCTTGTCAACTCCGTTCTTCAAATTCGAAAGTCCTCTACGGGTTGCATAGGTTGCTTTCAGTTTGGTAATCTCTATCTGCTCATCTATTGTCAGTTCGGAACTGAACTTCTCATAACGGTCACCAGTAAAAGTTTCGAACTTTTCATCGGCTTTCTTCCAGTCTTCTTCTGTATAATCGCTTCCGGCTGCTTCCACCTTTTCGATAAACTTCTTGAAATCTTTCACATACGATTCTTTGGAATCGCTGCAACCATTAAAAACAAACAAGGCGATAACCGCCACAAACATCATCAATCTTGTTTTCATATCTTTTTTATTTTTATTACAATGATAGCAAATATACGAATAAATCTTACACTATACAGCAGGACTTCAGGGCAACTGCACCAAAATCACAATCAACAATCTTCTATCGGCAGCCTTGCAAACAACAATTTACTTTTTCAGAATAACAGGTCATCTTTTTCTTCGCTTTTCATCGCTGCCATGGCATATGGAGACAAGTCAACTTTTCAAATGGACGTCATCTCCTTCCATCGATTACCAAAACTTGTTATTCTCTTGGCTATACTCGAATCCTGCACTCTTCAGTTTCTGGACAAGCATCTCTTTTTGAAGATGCATATCGTCACACAGTTCATCAAGAGAAGAATAATTATCACGTAATTTCATATTGATGAAGCTGAAAAGCATCATCGGATCTTCCGGAAGTGTCATAGTTCATCATCTTTTCTAAATCAGGTGCAAAGATAATGGCTTATTCCATAATCTCGTCTTCCCGATTTAAAAAAACAGACATTTGTATCCGACTTTCTTTTGAAAGCAACTAATCCGGAAATCACCAGATGGAACACTGTACAGGAGCTTCAAAAGAAATTAAATTCAATATCACCTATCGTGATAAGTTACTCCGCGAAAACATCACCAGAACCGTCCTGCAAAAAGAGGACAGCCACTCGGACGACAAGACGGAAAAACAGCAAACCCCGACTGCCGCATGGAAAATGGGCTGTCGGGGTCATTATCATAATCAGGGGAATTGCGGAGTTCGCAGGCCCAACCGGTATTAGCGGTCTGCAATAGGGAGATACGGCTGCTCTTCGAGGACGTTCTTGTAGGCCGGACGGATGATGCGCTTGCCATCGAAGTTCAACTCTTCGATGCGGTGGGCGGTCCATCCGACGATACGTGCCATCGCGAACAGAGGTGTATAGATTTCCTGCGGCAATCCGATCATTTCATACACGAAACCGGAATAGAAATCAACGTTCGAGGAAACGCGTTTCTTCGTCCCTTTATGCTTGGCGAAACACTCGATGGCACGTGATTCGAGCAATTCGAGGAAAGCAAATTCCTCTTCACGCCCTTTTTCTTTCGCGAGATCACGTGCCAGTTCTTTCAAGACGACGGCGCGGGGATCGGAAATCGTATAGACAGCGTGTCCGATACCGTAGATCAGGCCGGTCTTGTTATAGGCTTCCTTGTTCAGCATCCGCATGAAATAGGTATCTATCTCGTCTACATTTTTCCAGTCGGCTATGTTTTCTTTCAGATGATGGAACATATCAACCACCTGGATATTGGCTCCCCCGTGCAACGGACCTTTCAGCGAACCGATACCAGCGGCTATGGAAGAATAGGTATCCGTACCGGTTGAGCTAGTCACGCGGACTGTGAACGTCGAGTTGTTACCTCCTCCATGTTCGGCCTGGAGAACAAGCAGTAAGTCGAGCGTACGAGCTTCCAGATCGGTAAAATCTTTTTTCAGCATATGAAGGAAGTTTTCGGCGATCGAAAGATTTTCATGCGGGTGGCGGATATGCAGCGAACGACCTTGCTGGCTATGTCGGTAAATGTTATAAGCATAGGCGATGATGGTCGGGAAACGTGAGATCAGCTCGATCGACTGGCGCATCAAGTTGTCGCGAGAGGTATCATCGGGGTTCGGATCGAACGTGTACATTTCGAGGACGCTACGGGCCAGGATGTTCATGATGTTCTGTCCCTCCAGATCCAGGATGTTCATCTTCGTCTTCTGTTCGAGCGGCATATTGTCACAGATTAGTTCCTTGAAACCTGCCAGTTCTTCTTTATCTGGCAATTTACCGGACAAAAGCAGGTAAGCGACCTCTTCGAAACCGAAACGTTTCTCCTTGATCAACCCGTGTGCGATGTCTTCCACATCGTATCCGCGGTAAAACAGTTTTCCAGGGATCGCTTTCAGTCCGCCTTCAGGCAGACGCTCGTAACCCACCACATTACCGACTTTCGTCAGTCCGACCAGCACTCCTGTACCGTCTTCGTTACGAAGCCCGCGCTTCACATTATACATTGGGAACAGTTCGTTGTCAATCTTGCATGCTTCTTTGGATGCATCGGACAATTTATAAATGATATATTCTTTTTTCATGACAGTAAATTTTAATTTATTCAACTCCTATGCCGTTACAAGACCGACATGATATATTCTCCAAACTCCTTAGTGCCGAGAGGCTGTCCGTTCGGCATGAAGCGGGCCAGGTCACGGGTGGCCTTCCCTTCGGAGAAAGCGTGTTCGAGTGCGGCGGTTATCAGCCGGCCGGCCTCATTCCATCCCATATATTCGAGCATCATGACGGAAGAGAGCAAAAGCGAGCAGGGATTCACGACGTTTTTGCCGGCGATGTTAGGTGCCGTCCCATGTGTCGCTTCGAAGATCGCATAGCCGCTGTCGTAGTTGATGTTGGCTCCCGGTGCGATACCGATACCGCCAACCATAGCCGCCAACTGGTCGGAGACATAATCACCATTGAGATTCAGCGTGGCAATCACCGAATATTCTTCCGGCACAAGGAGGGTGTTCTGAAGGAAGGCGTCGGCAATCACATCTTTGATGACGACCTTTCCGGCAGCTTCGGCATCCAACAGAGCGGTAGCGGCGGCATCCTCTCCTTTTTCCTTTTTGATCTTCTCATACTGGGGCCACGTAAAAGTCTTATCGGGGAATTCGCGTTCGGCCAACGCATATCCCCACAGTTTGAAGCCGCCTTCCGTAAACTTCATGATGTTTCCCTTATGCACCAACGTGACACTGGGCAAGCGGTTGGCCAAAGCAAATTCGATGGCAGCGCGAACGAGACGTTCCGTACCTTCGACCGAAACGGGTTTCACGCCGAAGGAGGAAGTTTCGGGAAAACGCACCTTCGTCACACCCATCTCTTCCGTCAGGAACTTGAGGAATTTGCGAGCTTCGGGCGTCCCTTGCTGCCATTCGATGCCGGCATAGATATCTTCAGTATTCTCGCGGAAGATATACATATCGACTTTTTCCGGCTCTTTGACAGGTGTCACAACTCCACGGAACCAACGTACCGGACGGAGGCAGACATAGAGGTCAAGGGTCTGCCTAAGAGCAACGTTCAACGAACGGATGCCACCGCCGATAGGCGTTGTCAGCGGGCCTTTGATCCCGATCATATATTCGCGGAAAGCCTCCATCGTCTCGTCGGGCAACCAACTGCCGATCTGCTTGAAGGCTTTTTCGCCTGCCAATACTTCCTTCCATTCGATCACTCGCTGGCCGCCATACGCCCTGCCAACCGCTTCATCGACAATGCGCTGGCAAACTGGTGTAATCTCCGCACCTACTCCATCTCCCTCTATAAAGGGAATGACGACTTTATCGGGGACAAGGAGGGTCCCGTTTTGTTTTGTTATCTTATTCATAATCTTATTCTCTATTTTTACAAATGATGATTTAACAACCTTGTTCCCGCGTCAAGTGCGGGAACAGGACAGTTTTAATTCGACCATAAATCAATAATTTATCATCGGGCTGCATTCAACGCTGCTCCCGCTTTAAACCATTTTATCTGCAACTCATTATAGGTATGATTCACCGCGAACGATTCTTCTGTGCCGTCGGCATGGTAAAGGATTGCCGTCAGCGGCTTTCCGGGGGCGAACTCTTTCAAGCCGACAATCGAAATCTTGTCTTCCTCGCGTACTTTCTTATAATCATCCTTATCGGCAAAAGTGAGGGCAAGCATACCCTGCTTTTTCAGGTTCGTTTCATGGATGCGGGCGAAGCTTTTGGCAAGGATCACTTTTACATTCAGGAAACGAGGCTCCATAGCGGCATGTTCGCGAGACGATCCCTCACCATAATTTTCTTCTGCTACGACGATAGATGAAATTCCCTTTGCCTTATACTGTTTGGCGACGGCCGACACAGCCTCATACTTGCCGTTCAGCTGGTTCAATATGCTGTTTGTCTTGCCGTTGAAAGCATTCACAGCCCCCATCAGCATATTGTCCGAAATATTCTCCAAATGGCCGCGGAAGCGAAGCCACGGACCAGCCATCGAGATATGGTCGGTCGTACATTTGCCTTCAGCCTTCAGCAACAGCGGCATTTCGATCAGCTCTTTGCCGTCCCAAGCGGCGAAAGGCTTCAAGACCTGTAAACGGTTGGAGCCGGGATTGATTACCACTTCGGCGTCCTTCCCCGTCGGGACAACATACCCGTTGTCTTTCACTTCGAATCCTTTCGGCGGGAAGTCGGTGCCTTCCGGTTCTTTCAGTTTCACTTCGCGGCCGTCGGCGGTTTTCAGTGTATCGGTCAGCGGGTTGAAACAAAGGTCTCCGGCGATGGTCAGCGCGAGCGTCAGTTCCGGGGAAGCAACAAAGGCATGCGTGTTCGGGTTGCCGTCTGCTCGTTTGGCGAAATTACGGTTAAAGGAGGTAACGATGGAGTTTTTGCGCGTATTGTCGTCGGTATGCCGTTTCCATTGCCCGATACACGGACCGCAGGCGTTGGCCATAACTGTCGCGCCAATTTGCTCGAAATCTCCGAGGATACCGTCCCGTTCGGCCGTATAGCGTATCTGTTCGGAGCCGGGGTTGATAATCAGCGGAGCTGCCACCGGTATCTTGTCTTCGGCTGCCTGGCGGGCAATTGAAGCGGCACGGCTCAAATCTTGGTAGGACGAGTTCGTACAAGAACCGATCAGTCCAACTTCCATCTTGCGGGGCCAACCATTCTCCTTCACTTTGGTAGCAAACTCGGAAATAGGCGTTGCCGCATCCGGCGTGAACGGGCCATTGATATGCGGTTCCAATTCGGACAAATTGATTACAATCACACGGTCATAAAAAGAATCCGGTTGAGCCTGCACATCCATATCGGCTTCCAAATAGTCGGAAACGGCTGTTGCCCACTCGGCCACATCATCACGTCCCGTAGCACGCAAATAAGTGGCCATGTTCAGATCGAACGGGAAAAGGGAAGTCGTGGCACCCACCTCGGCTCCCATATTACAGATCGTCGCTTTCCCCGTCGCAGACAAGGATGCGGCACCGGGACCGAAATATTCGATGATGGCATTCGTCCCACCCTTCACAGTGAGGATTCCTGCCAGTTTCAAGATCACGTCCTTCGGAGATGCCCATCCGCTCAGGCTACCAGTCAGTTTTACACCTATCAGTTTCGGCATTTTCAACTCCCATTCCATACCTGTCATCACATCCACTGCGTCAGCGCCGCCTACACCGATGGCAATCATCCCCAGACCACCCGCATTTGGCGTATGCGAGTCCGTACCAATCATCATACCGCCGGGAAAAGCATAGTTCTCAAGCACTACCTGATGGATAATGCCGGCTCCCGGTTTCCAGAAACCGATACCGTACTTGTCGGAAACGGATTTTAGGAAATCATAGACTTCGCTGTTGCTCTGCGTAGCCGTTGCGATATCCGTCTTAGCTCCCATATTCGCTTGGATCAGGTGATCGCAGTGCACGGTGGCAGGAACGGCCGATTTGGATTTTCCTGCATTCATGAACTGAAGCAACGCCATCTGCGCGGTCGCATCCTGCATCGCGACACGGTCAGGACGGAAATTCACATAATCTTCACCACGGCGGAAAGGACAGATGTCCGATTCTTCATACAAATGTGCATATAATATTTTTTCAGCCAGGGTCAACGGACGGCCAACCTGTTCGCGAGCTGCATCCACCCGCTTCGGGAAATTAGAATAAAAGCTTCTCAGCATGTCAATGTCGTACACCATATCTATTCTTTTTATTAGTTAGCAATGTAGGATGGGATAAAAATAGTATTTATATAAATACCTTTTATTCAATAATTTCTATCGGCTGATAAAGGGTATCTATGAGAACGGGCTCCCTATACGTTCAATAATAGAACGTAGCGGGAGCCCGTTTTGTTCAAAGGCTTTGTTTATTCCTTCAACGATTCTTTCCATTTATCCGCATAGCTGTGCAAAATGGAAGCGATTCCTTCCCCGATACGGACATAATCTTCACGTTTCAGATTGGCTAGCGAACAGCGGATGGACCACTCTGGTGCATCGAATCCGCCACCGTTGAGCAATACCAGTGAAGTTTCTTGTGCCAGGCGGAACACGACGTCTACCGGCTCGTAATTTTCCTGTAAGTAGACAACGAAATCATCTCCGTAAAATTTCTTCGCCCAGACCAACATATCAATCTCGCTATAGTAGCCGGCACACAACGGATCGTCGAGCAATGTGAAACCGGTGCTTTCCCAAAGCGTATGAAGGCGGTCGTGAATGATCTGCTGCATCTTCGCCTTATAAGCATTCTCGCGATCCAGCAGAGAGAAGGAGGCAAAGAGCGCCATTTGCGTCTGTTGCGGCAGCGAAAGACCGGCGGTATGGTTCAAGGCGACCTGACGGCTGTCGGCAACCATACGGTCGATGAAACGGATTTCCTCTGGATGGAGCGAAATACTGCTATAGCGTTCGTTCAACTGCTCTTTCCGCTCTGCCGGCAATTCCTTCAGCATCCGGTCGTATATATTCTCTTCGTGCAACGCGACAACGGCCAGGCGCCAGCCTGTCGCTCCGAAATATTTGGAGAAGGAATAGACGCAGAGGGTGTTCTCCGGCAATTCCGCCATGATCGAACGGAAATGGGGAATGTAGGTCGCATAGACATCATCGGTAATGATCATCAGGTTCGGATTGTCATTGCGTACGATATCTACAATACGTTTCATCAAACCATCTGTCAAACCGTACGAAGGCGGATTGCTCGGATTGACGATAAAGGCGGCCTTGACAGAAGGGTCTTTCAGAATGTCCAGGTCTTCTTCCTTGTACTGCCAGGTATGATAGCCGTCTTTTGTCATTTTACAAGCGTGGATTTCGGTTACATCGAACAAGTAGCGGGCTTGTTCCGGTATCTCTATATAAGGAGTGAATACCGGGGCGAACAGGACGATCTTGTCACCTTTACCAAGAAGGAAATTTTGTTGCAGAGAATCGAATATATAGCACATCGCGGCGGTTCCCCCTTCGGTAGCAAAGAGATCGAACTTCCCTTTGGGCGGGCGGTTGTCGCACAATTCCTGCTTCAGGTAGTCTTCGACCAATACTTCCGTATATTTCAGGATGCGGTCGGGAACGGGATACTGGTCTCCGATGACGCCTTCCGCCCATTCGTGTACGAGGTCGTTCTCATCGACTCCTTTCTCATTCACAAGATAATCGTAGGTGTCTTTCAGCAGTGCCATGCCGGGAGAGCCGGCGTGCTTCATCAGGAATTGCGTGAAACGGGTAGCGATACGTTTCTTTTCGGGGATACCGGCCAGTCCGATCATTTCCTCGCCATATTCGGAGGAACGGGCGCATTCTTCCAGTCCGAACTGGCCGAGCAGGAAAAAGGCTTCGCGGGGTACAGTACTGATCCAGTTCGGATTGCCACGCCCTGCGTTCAGCATGATATGCGTACTCTTACGGGCGCTTTCGTCCGCAAGGTCTATCAGGATATTTTTCAGTTCGAAAGGACTGATTTCTGACATTTTCTTTTCGTATTCACGAGTGATTTTGTGTGTCATAGAGAAATAACTTAATTGAATATAATGAGTATATAAAAACAATACTTCCAATACCCTTCAGGTCATCAAGAGGACGATCACGACTCCCCAAATGATCAACAGGGTATTACCGACCGCGTATGTCACCGTATAGCCTAATGCGGGTGTCTGGCTCTCCACGGCATCTTCCACAGCACCTAAAGCTGCTGTGGTCGTACGCGCTCCAGATGTACAGCCCAACGTAATGGCCGGGTGGAACTTAAAGACATATCTTCCCAACAGCACACCGACGATCAATGGGATAGCGGTAGCCAACGCACCGATGAAGAAGAGGCTGACGCCGACCTCCTTCAAGCCGGTGACAAAGCTCGGTCCGGCCGTAATACCGACAACAGCGATGAACATATTCAACCCGACATTATTCAATACCCAAAGGGAAGGTTCCGGAATTCGTCCGAAAGTCGGATGCTTGGAACGCAACCATCCGAAGACCAACCCGGCGATCAACGCCCCGCCACTCGTACTCAAGCTGATGGGAACACCTCCGAAATGGATCGCCAAGGCCCCCACGACACCTCCGAGAAAAATTCCGAGGCCGACGAAAATCATATCCGTCTGGTTCGTCGGGCGGTCGGCATAGCCTAATGTATCGGCAGCCGCATTCACCTCCAATTTTGTACCAACCAACTCCAACATGTCGCCGGGATCGATCGTCGTCGCGGCTAAAACCGGAATGTTGATACCAGCACGTTTGATGCTCTTGATGCTGACACCGTGCATAACTGGTAATTTGCGTAGTTTAGCGACTGTCATGCCTGCATATTCTTTGCGGGAGATCAATACGGGCAGGGTTTCGGCCGGAAAGTCCAACAATTCGATATCATTTACTTCATCGCCGATCCAGTCCTCTTCTCCGATCACAAATTCACGACGTCCGCTGAGCACGACTTCGTTTCCTTTCAAAAGCATTTGGTCGGATTTCGCATCCCGAATCACACCATCGATACGAACCCGTTCGACGAAAAGGCGTCTTCCTTGTCCCTCCAAATAATCTTCCAGCTCTTTCACGGTCTTTCCCGCGCCGAACCAGCCATTGTTAATCTTGTAGGCGCGGAACGTGATCGGACGGGCGGCAGGCATGAAGCCGGGTTGCTCGCTTTCGTCGTCCGAACCCATTTTGGCTTCCAGTTCGCGACAGGCTTTCTTGACCGATTCGATCCCTCCCAACAGACGGGGAGCAATATCACTCATGATCCAAGCGGAACCAGCCGTACCGAAAATATAAGAGACGGCATAGGCTACCGGCATGACATTGATCATATCCGTTTTATCTGCCACCGGTATTCCTAATTGGTTAATCGTATCTTCAGCCACACCGAGTACGGCTGATATCGTCTGCGAACCTGCCAACAGACCGGCTGCCTCTCCGGCAGAATAGCCCATGATCTTTGCCAGCACAAACGGGGCCAACAGGCAGAACAGGCACATCACGACGGCAAACAATACCTGTGGCAATCCCTCTTTTTTCAATCCTCGGAAGAATTGCGGACCGACACTATACCCTACGGCAAACAAGAACATCAGAAAAAATACCGATTTCAACGGAGCTCCGATATCGATATGCAATTGTCCGATCAATACACCGACCAGCAAGACGCTGGTTACCGTTCCTAACGTGAACTTTTTAATCTTGAATTTACCGATCCAGAAGCCGAAAGCCAGCGTGAGAAAGATAGCAAGCTCCGGGTAATGCCGGAGCAAATTGGCAAACCATTCCATAAATCTATTTTTTTGGCGTTAATAAAATTGATAATGAAACACGGCAGACGAAAGAGTTGTTGTGTTAAACCGACTGAAACCGGAGTTAAATTTATAGTTGGTATATCAAAACATATTATCCATCTTTTAGGACAACCGCATCAAAATTTTCCAAGGTTGTGATCTTCATACGAAGTTTTCTACAAATCCTCTATCACTCTATCACTACGAAGGTTGTAGCTATTAACATTCAAGCGTTAGAGGAGTGATACAGGACGTTTTCCTGTATCACTCCTCTATCACTTCTGAAACATGGCATTTTTGTTTATGAAACAAGCACATAATTCCGTAAACACCCCCATGTTGCCATCCTTTACATCCGGGTGTAGGGAGCC
>NZ_MNQY01000050.1:35109-71394 GCF_001915675.1 Parabacteroides sp. merdae-related_45_40
TGTCCGGCAACTAAAGTACCTTGCCGAGCAATGAAAACCACCCGGTTTTACCTATTTTATAGCCGTTTTTACATAAAATAATCGAATGATTTGTAGGGATGGGAATAGGGTGTTTATCGTTTATATCATTTATAATATACTTATATACAGATACATACAAGCAAAGCACCTATTATTTATCTGAATTGCCAGTGATAGGGTAGTGATAGAGAAAACAGGCATATATCACAAATAAAACAAGCTGAATATCAATTGATAAAAAGGAATCAGTGATACAGTGACAGAGGAAATAAAAGACCTTCAATTATCCCCCGATCGTCGTTTCGATCCCGTAGCAGGCGAATATCTCCCGGCAACGTCCGAGTGTCTCGTCCGAAGGGGTGGCGAAAGCATATCGATCCGGATTATAGACCGTACCTAACTTCTCGTGTTTGCTCTTGCCGATGTCATGATACGGGAGCAGGTTCACAATCCGGTGCTCCCACGGCAACGAAGCCAGGAAAGCGGCACTGCGTGTTATATTTTCTTCATCGGCATTCACGCCTTCGATCAAGGGAATACGAAGATAGAAATCGTGTCTGGCTTCTGCAACCATCCGGAGATTGGACAGGATCAATTCGTTCGGGACACCGCAATATTTCGCATGCTTGGCCGAATCCATCTGCTTCAAATCGACAAGGAAAAGCTCGCAATTATCCATCACGTCGCGTACGATCTCCGGCCGGGCGAACAGCGTCGTATCGACAGCCCGATGTATCCCCCGTTCCCCGCAACGGCGTAACAAGTCCAGTAACGGTCCGGGATGCAACAACGGCTCTCCTCCGCAAAACGTCACACCTCCCTCCGAACGATCCATGAAAACGATCTCCTTCTCAATCTCCTTCATCAAGGCTTCAGCCGAATACTCCGTGCCCGATATCTCCATCGCCATAGCCGGACACACCTCGGCACAGATTCCGCACAGGGTACAACGCGCCCCATCCGTCACGATCCCCTCCGGCGTGAGTGTCAATGCCTGCTCAGGACAAGCCTCGACTTTTGCTTCCGGCTGGAAATTCCTTCCGGATTATGGCACCATACGCACGACAAGGGGCATCCTTTCATAAAGATCGTAATCCGGATACCCGGCCCGTCGTTGATGGCATATCGTTTTATATCGAAAACAAACATCTTTTTTCAATTGCTAAAACGTTTCCTGTTCCGTCCGCATGATCACGTCCGCCTGCAGATCGGCATTCATGTCATTGAAATAATCGCTGTAACCGGCTACGCGGACCAGAAGGTCGCGATAATCTTCCGGACATTTCTGGGCAGCATAAAGCGTCTCCGTATCGACGATATTGAACTGGATGTGATGTCCGCCCAAAGCGAAATAGCTGCGGATCAACGAAGACAACTTGGAGATATCCTCCTCACGCTTCAACAGGCTCGGCAGGAAACGCTGGTTCAGCAACGTCCCCCCGCTCTTCACCTGGTCAAGCTTGCCGAGCGACTTGATGACGGCAGACGGCCCGTGCGTATCGGCGCCATGAGACGGAGACGTGCCGTCCGAGATGGCACGCCCGGCCAAGCGTCCGTTAGGAGTCGCCCCCATCACCTTGCCAAAATATACGTGACAGGTGGTAGACAGCATATTCAGATGGAAACATTCGCCTTTCGTATTCGGTTTTCCTTCGATCGTATCATAGAGATCGTCGAACACCTTCACAGCAATACTGTCGGCATATTCGTCATCGTTTCCGAAGAATGGCGTGCGGTTCAGGATCGTCTGTCTCATCGCCTCGGCTCCTTCGAAATTATCAGCCATCGCTTTCAGCAATTCGTCCATCGACCAGCGTTTATCTTCGAATATATGTTTTTTCAGCGTCGCCAGGCTGTCGGTAATCGTACCGAGCCCCGTACACTGGATATAGGTCGTATTATAGCGCGGACCGCAGTTGTAATAATCCCGTCCTTTCGCTATGCAATCGTCGATGAAGAGAGACAGGAAGGTGGCCGGTGCATACTTGGCAAACATACGGTCGATATAGTTGCTGACACGCACCTTCATATCCACAAAGTAGCGGACCTGCTTCATAAAGGCGGCATATAGTTCGTCATAGCTGCCGAAACTGCGCGGATCGCCCGTCTCCAATCCGACCTTACGCCCGGAAACCGGATCGACACCGTTGTGGAGCGTCACCTCCAAGATCTTCGGCACATTCAGGTAACCGGTCAGCACATACGCCTCCTTGCCGAACGCCCCGACCTCGATACAACCGCTGCACCCGCCTTCGCGTGCATCCTGCAACGATTTTCCCTGGCGCATCAACTCCTGGATATACACATCCGGATTGAAAACAGACGGATAGCCATGCCCCTGGCGGATCACCTTGCAACCGGCACGCAGGAAACGTTCCGGCGTACGGGCACTGATATGGATAGCACTGCCGGGTTGCAGGATATGCAGTTCTTCGATCGTTTCGAGCATGATATAGGAAACCTCGCTCACCCCGTCGCTGCCATCGGCTTTTACACCGCCGATATTCAGGTTCGTAAAATCATTATACGTACCGCTTTCCTTAGCCGTGATGCCGACTTTGGGAGGAGCCGTGTGGTTGTTCACTTTGATGAAGAAACAGGACATCAATTCTTTTGCCTCGTCGCGTGTCAACGTACCGTCGGCAATCCCCTTTTCGTAGAACGGAGCCAGATGCTGGTCGAAATGGCCGGGATTCATCGCGTCCCAACCGTTCAGTTCGGTGATCGTTCCTAAGTGGACGAACCAATACATCTGGATCGCCTCCCAATAGTCTCGGGGAGCATGTGCCGGAACCCAACGGCAAACTTCGGCGATACGGCGCAACTCAGTCGCCCATTTCGGGTCTTTTTCCGTCAGCGACATTTCATCGGCGAGATCCGCATGTCGTTCGGCAAACAGGATGGCGGCGTCGCACGAGATGGACATGGCAGTCAACTCCTCCTGCTTGTCGGTCGCTTCGGGATCGCTCATGAAATCAAGCCCGTCCAGTTCTTTCCGGATACGTTCTTTCAAATCCAATAATCCGTACTTATACACCTTTCCGTCCAAAGCGGTATGTCCCGGAGCGCGTTGTTCCATAAATTCGGTAAACATCCCCACCTCATAGGCCTCCTTCCACTCCTGAGGTACATGGCTGAAGATACGTTCTCGTTGGGTACGTCCTTTCCAGTAAGGGATCACTTCGCGTTCATACGTGTCGATGTCTTCCTGGCTGATCGTATAACGCTGCAATTCACGTGTGTTCAAGACATGCAGGTCCTCCACACTATGGCAGGTCAGTTCCGGAAAAGTCGGCACACATTTCGGTTTCGGTCCGCGTTCGCCCACGATCAGTTCATCCTTGCCGATATAGATCGTCTTCTGCTTACAGATCTCATAAAAATTCATGGCCCGAAGAATCGGAATCGGATATTTTCCGTAGTTTTCCTTGTAGAAACGAGTTTCTATCAAAGCGCGTTCAATAGACAGGGAGGGCTCGGCTTCGAACGTCTCTTGTCGAAGACGTTTGATCCGGTCATTCATTCCATAGGCATTTGCCTCTACTGTGGGGGCGAAATTAGATGCACTGTGCGGTGCACGCTGAGCTGTGATTATAGTCATATTATATAAAAGGTTATTTTTATTCAATTATTTTAATCTGATAAATTCCGGACAAAATGATGCAGAGATAAAACCACCGACCCAAGCCAATGACTTCAGATACTAATGCAAACCGAAAGAGCTCTTACCCGAAAACGGTAAAAGAGAAAAGGGAAGAACACCTGTCAAGAAATCAGGCAATTGAATAGTCGTCTATAAGATTTAACGAACATATCGTAACAATTTAAAATCAACACTCGAAATTAAGTGTATGATTGCAGCAAATATAGACATTTTTCCATAAAAACAAAAGAAATCATATTTATTTAATAGAAACCAAGCCCCCTATCTTGTAAAAAGATCAAGCAATCCCATACGCTTTCAACTTATTATAAAGCGTTTTGCGGTCAATACCCAACAGTTGGGCTGCTCTGGTCTTATTGTTACCGGCTTCTTGCAGGGCACGTTTGATCATTTCGCATTCGTGCGATTCGTTTTTCAACTGGATATTGACCGGAGCGGAAATAGGGCCGGCAGTCAGTTCTTCTGGAAGCTCGTTAGGGGTAATATAGCGACCGGTCGCTAACAGGGTAGCATACTTGATGGCGTTCTTCATCTGACGCAAGTTACCCGGCCACGAATAAGACTGGAAAATCCGGATCACGTCATTATCAAAGCCAATAATATCTTTCTGCAATTCTATATTGGCTTGATCCAGGAAGTTGTTGGCAAACAGCAAAAGATCTTCTTTCCGCTCCTTCAGATCAGGGATACGGACGGTAAACTCGTTGATACGATGATATAAATCTTCACGGAAATCTCCCTTATCAATCGCAGAACGCAAGTTCTCGTTTGTCGCGGAGACAAGACGGACATTGATCGCGATCTCCTGATTGCTACCGATCGGTTTTACTTTCCGCTCCTGCAAGGCACGAAGAAGCTGTACCTGTACCTCATAGGACAAGTTACCGATCTCATCCAAAAAAATCGTACCACCTTGGGCGGCAACAAAAGCACCTTCTTTATTATCGATAGCTCCGGTAAACGAACCTTTCACATGCCCGAAAAATTCGGATGCGGCCAAGTCTTTCGGGATCGCTCCGCAGTCAACAGCAATAAAAGGGGCTTTCTTACGATTGCTCTGTTCGTGAATACGGCGAGCAACATACTCTTTCCCTGTACCGCTCGAACCGGTAATCAACACAGACATATCTGTCGGAGCAACCAGACGTACATGCTCGTAGAGCTGGCGGGCAGCTTGGCTCTGTCCCTCCACATACTGGCTACGCGTTCCTCCCGACGGTTCGGGACGTTTGGCTGAACGTGCAGGGCGTTCCAGTTCGGTAGCAGAAGCAACCGGACCTGTTTCCGTCTTTATCACATCCTTGATTTTGCCTAAAAGTTCTTCCGGGTTCAACGGTTTGGCAATATAATCGGACGCTCCTAACTTGATGGCTTGCACGGCGGTTTGTATCTCCGCATAGCTGGTCATCATAATCAGGGGAATTACAAAATTATTTTCTTTTATCCATTTCAACAGATCGATTCCATCCCCGTCCGGCAAACGCAAATCAGACAAGATCAAATCGAAAGAGGCATCCTCTATCCGGCTTCGTGCATCCGAAACCGATGATACCGAACTGACTTCGAAGCCTTTCCTTCCCAGCCAGGTTTTCAGCATCAACGAGAATGTTATATCATCTTCTAAAATCAGGATAGACGGCATATTATTCTTTTTTGTTTCGTACACAAAGATAACTAAGAATTGATAATTGACAATGGACAATGGACAATTAAATACCGCTTGCCACAATTATCAATTGTCCATTGTCAATTCAAAATGCCCAAGTTGCCTTTTTCCACGCCCCCTCGAACGGACCTTGCTTGAATTTCTTCAACCACCAATGGCAGAAACCTAACTGGAGGATGAACAACAGGACGCCGACTCCAAAGCTGGCTGTCGTGCCTAAAACATTATAAAGTGACAAACCGTAACCGAAATAGATAAACGATCCTATAATAGACTGTGTCAAATAGTTAGTTAAACTCATCTTTCCATACGGCACCAAACCGTGCAGCATTTTATGGGTCGAAACTTGTTGCCACAGGAAGACAAAACAAGCGACCAACACACACATGAAAGAGAAATTGCGGAAAGAGGAAACCACCGTGTTCATCGGAGTCAGCATCGCCTTGTTGGAGATCATATCCGGAAGGGAAGCCGTAATGAAATACAACGGGACAAAGCAAACCGCACCGATAACCAGCGTCCGCATCCAGAAAACCCGATGTTCGGACAGGTTGGCAAACAACTGTCTGCGTCCCATCAGCATACCCAACAGGAACAAAGAGGCAGTCTGGAAAAAACGTCCGTACCCCCATGCCCACAACAGGCTGAACAACTGGCCGTCCCAAAGGTTGGACTTAACCATCGCCCAGAAATCCGGCTGCGAAAGGAACGGATACATACGTTGGCTATGAACACGCCAAACGCCGGCTGCCGGCACATAGTCAGGATTTATCATCGCATAGAAAAACTTGCCGAATTCGAGAGGCTGGAGCATCAGGATAATAGCGGCAATGAGGATCGCTCGGTCGCTCCATCTGCAGACTAACACGAGCACCACGCCAATTATAGAATAAAGGACTAATATGTCGCCGGGGAAAAACGCCCCGTTGAAACAGCCGATAATGAACAAAAGGAAAAGCCGCCACAGGAAACGCAGACGGAAGTCTTTACCTTTCTTCGCCTGATTGTTATATTGAATAAAAAAGCTGAATCCGAACAGCAGGGAGAAAATCGCGTAAGCTTTCCCGGAAAAGAGGAAAAACAATGTTTCCCATATTCCTTTATCCATCGCCTCCATAAAAGCCGAAGAAGCTGTCGGGAAGTCATAAAAATTAAAATGTTCGATGTTGTGTAGTAACATAATAGCCATAACGGCAAAACCGCGTAATGCATCCACCACCTCGATACGAGGCGACTTAGCCAAAAGTCCATGCTCCATTGATAATGATTTAGATTTTTAATTTATGATTTTACAAAAGACAAAAGTAGATAAAGAAGTCATATAAAACAAAAAAAGCACCATTTAGGCGCTCTTTTTGTTTGCAGACTTAAAATAGATACTCGAACATACTTTAAAACGGTTTTTTTAATGTAGAAACGTCCACTTCCGCTTCTTGCTATAAAAGAAGCGAATATCGTGCCAAACTCAGCCTGACACACAGCCTGTTTTTGTAAACTCTTCTATTCTAACAGAGAAGTCGCCCAGAATGTTTTACTGAAGCTATTTATTACAACGTCACGAATGGGGAATTGTGGACATATATGGGGAATTTTTCTACAGATACCGTTCCACAGCCTGGCCCACAACAACACCCGCCTGCCGGATCACTTCAAATAAAAGCCGCTTCCAACCTTCGTCTGTCAGTGCCTCGTCGTTCTTCTCAAGGATTCTCAGTTGGGCTACCAAATCGGAAGCTCCCAACATGGTGAAAAGCGGGATTAGCTTATGGGAGATTTTGGCAGCCTGTGCACGGTCGGTCTTCTCCAAAGCTTGTTGTAGCAACGAAACGCTCTTGTTCGTCTCCTCGGCAAAAGTCCGGATAATGGAAGCGGAAGCTTCTTTGTCTTCGCCAGCAAAAGCAGTAAGCGAATCAAAATTGAATTCAGGCGACACCTCGGCTTGTATATCCGCTTGCAACAGGTTATTCAACAAAGCGATCAACTGCTTAGCCGTGAAAGGCTTATTTAGGAATCCGGTAAAACCGACTTCCAAATAATGTGTATTCTCGTTTTCCACACTGGCTGAAAGCGCGATGACAGGCACAGTATCTGTACCGGGGACACCCGACGAACGAATGACGTTAAGCAGGCCGTACCCATCCATGCCCGGCATCTGTATATCGGTTATGATCGCGTCGAAAGAACTATTACGCAAAATATCGACCACGGCAAACGGATTTGAACAACTGGTGACCTCCACATGGTTCCGTTTCAAAAACTCTTCCGTCAGTGCCAACTGCAACGGATCGTCATCGACCAGCAAACAAAAGATTTCGCGCCCTTCGAACCCCCCGGTCTCCGTTTCGTCTTCCTCCTCTATGGCAGGCGTGGCATGCAACGTCTGCACTTCCGATTCCCGCAAAGGCAGGACAATCGTAAAATCACTTCCTTTTCCCGGAACACTCTTTAGCGACAAGGTTCCTCCCATCAGTTCAATCAGCTTGCGGGTGATGGAAAGTCCGAGACCGAAACCTTCTTCCTTTTCGGTTCCCGACAGACGGGCAAACTCGCCGAAAATTTTTTCCTGTTCTTCTTCCGGAATCCCGACACCGGAGTCGGAGACAGTAATTGTCAATTGAGAATTGAGAATTGACAATTTGACTATCAAAACGATACGACCTTCATGAGTAAACTTGACAGCGTTAGACAATAGGTTGCTGACTATCTGGCGGAGGCGTATCGGATCACCTGAATAGATGCGATCCATCCCTTCCTCCTTCATATTCAGAACAAAAGCAAGTCCTTTCGCCTCGGCTATCGGGCGGAAGCTCCCGTATATTTCATTAAAAAGCGTACGTACGCTGAAAGGCACGTTCTGTATCTCCATCTGCCCCGATTCCAATCGATGAAAATCAAGCAAACCGTTCACCAGAGAAAGGATATGATTGGCCGATCCAGTCATATTTTCCAAATAATAACGTTGCCTTTCGTCCGGACGACGGCGCAGCAGCAGTTCTATATAACCGATTATGGACGAGAGCGGCGCACGGATATCGTGGCTGATCGTCAGCATCAACTTCTCCCGGCTATGGAGCAGGTCTTCAGCATATTGCTTGGCTTTCTCCAATTGCAGCCGATAATACTGGCTCCTGGAGATATCACGCGTGATCAGAATGATAAAGACCACCACGATAATCAGCGACAGGATAGCGATGCCGCCAATGAGATAAGAGGTTTCGCGCAGCACCTCCTGTTTCTTCACAACACGCTCCATCGACGCGTTCATCTCCTCTTCTTCTATATCGCGCAACATCTGGTTGATTCGGCTCGTGATGATGCTATTATTATAACGCAAGTTAGCGGCACGCTCTAAAAGCTGGTCGACAAGCTGTTTACGCTGGTCGGCCACACTGTCCTGCAAATTTTTCAGGACCGTCACGATCGTGTCTGCCGGGTTGAAGGAATTCACCAACGTATCAGTCACGATCTGCCGGGTCGTATTCACGATAACAGTCGAATCCTCTTTAGGCGGTGAGAACGCATCGGCGAGCCGGCGGAAAAAGCCACGGTGCTTATGGGGCTGAGGGGTTTTCACGGAATCCTGGTGCACGATCACGCGCTCCTGTATTTCGACCTGCCGGATCATCGTATCTTGCCGGGCGATCACCTTCTCGATGTTTTGGGTATACAGATGTTCCGCGTTCGTCTCGCGCCAGGTTTCCAACAGGCGGCGCGTGTTCCAACGCTTCTGCTCGATCAACATATCGATCGTGTCGATCTTGGGATATAGTGCGGGATTCGACACTAATGTACGCAAGGAATCCATATTCTGCAAAGCCTTGTTCAGCGTGCGGTTGAAATGCTTGATTTCCCCCTGTGGAAACCCGACCATTTGTCCGAGCGCTTCGCTTTCGTAGAGTAACGACAGAGTGTTGGTCACGAGATAAACCTTCTCCCTCGATTTGTTGTTCGGGTCGTCTTCGCCAGCAAACTGTTCGATAATGTTATAAATATAAACGACCGAACACACGGCTATCAGGATCAATAACAGGTATCCCAATATGACTTTACTTGTAATATGTCCATTCTGTGCGCTCATTAGTCTTTCCTATAAGCTATTTTCCATTTGTCCAACATAACGAAATCCGCTTTCTTCAATCCAACCTTCCAGAACGGGACAGGTTCGTCGTGATCACCGAGAAACATACGGTCACGAACGGCAAAAGCTGGGTTGGTCAGGGCCAGTGTGGAATCGGATACCGAAGTCCGGACACTGGCAATATCCAATACCGTATGGAACACACTGTTCGTGCTGACCGGATAAGCCCCGTGAGAGATCGCCGTCCGGTATTTCTCCGGAAAAACGGTCCGATAATCGTTCGAGAACCAGATGATATACGGGATATGGAGCTGATAATAAGTCGGTATAGGCGAAGCATGCAGGTAACGAGCACGTGCATCATCGAAAATATCTTCTCCGTGATCGCTCAGATAAAGCATCGACGCACAAACCTCCTTCTTTTTCAACATGTCGACGATTTCTCCCAAAACATAATCCGTATAACGGATCGAATTGTCGTAAGCATTACGCAGTTCCTTCTTATAGGATTGGCGGATGCCTTCGGCCTTATCCGGCGTATAAATCCGGAACTCAGCCGGATAACGCTCATGATAATTGAAATGCGACCCGTATGTATGGAGGACGATAAACATATCCTCGTCCGATTTATCCAGTTCCTTTTCCAAATACGGCAAAAGGGCGGCATCATACAATGAGGTCAGATACGATCCGGTGTTGAACGTGCTCATATCGATAAACGTATCAGCCTCCCGGTAGAAAGCCCCGATCATCGAAGTAGTCAGTTTCTGATTGGCAATGACAAGCGTACGGAAACCTGCTTCCTTGAAAGCGGTAACGATGCTTTTCTCGTCATATATCACGCCATAGTTTTCCGCACTAGCGGCAGACAGGATGATCGGAACACTTTTGTGCGTATTGTTGGATTGCGTCACAACATCCGTAAAATGTATCAGACCATCGAGTCCTTCCATACGCGGAGTCGTATTGCGTTCATATCCATACAAGCTCCATTCCATAGCCCGCGAAGTCTCTCCCACCACAAGCACGTAAATCTCGCGCTTGCCATCCGCCTGTCCCGTCCGGACCGAGTTGAACCTGAAATCGGCAGAAGAGATGGAATAGTTGGCGTTTTTGTTCGATTTGGTAATCGCAAAATAGAGATTATAAAGCGCATTGACCGGATAAACATCGTTCTTGAGCGAGAAACTGTGCTTTTGCCAAGAAGGCAGGAAACAGAGCAGCACCCCCACTCCGAAAAGCCCCAAGCTTCTGGACGCCCACCGCTTGCGGAACACGGCGGTCAGCCTGTCTTTCATGCGGATTGAACGCGTGGCCAGCCACAAGGTAGGAAGCGTATAAAAGAAAAAGACGCAAACGATGACAAGAAAAATATTTCCTAATAATTCGCTTGCTTCGGAAGCATTCGAACTTGTCAGGTTCAAGAACATGTCCACGGCTATCACCGACTCGCCGAAAAGATACAACAGGACCAACTGGCCTCCGTCCAGTATGATTTTCGGCAACAGACACCAGACCACCACTCCGGGTTTACGCGCCAGCAGCAGAACTCCCATCCAGAACGCCAACGGCATGACGATAGAAGCAAGGCCCACCGGAACAGGTAAAGGCTCTGTGAACAGAAAAACACAGTTCGGAATGATGAAAAGCAAGCCGAACAAGAAATATAAGTGTTCCTGTGAAGATATCCAACGCAAAATATTAGTAAAGTACCTCATCGATTTTTGCCTAAAAAGCCTAATTTTATCAACTATTCTTATCACTATTCCACAACAGCACTGCTGTAACCGACAAAAATAAACGTTATCCATCACATACACATACAGAAGAAGCACAAAAAAAGTTATTTCAAGGTCTCCCGTAGAGGCGAGGTTCTACTCCGCCCATGAAAACAATGTCTGCCTTGCCCGATATCATTTCGTCAGCAAAACAGCCACTCCCCAGTTTAAATAGAAACGTTAAAAAATATCACCCGCTATAGTAATTCCAAATATATGGGGTACTAATCCGATTTACATGGGGTCGTAATGACATTTTGATATTTTAAAAATCATGCAAATGCTTTCAATAATCTTGCAATATGCCGGTAGCAGAACTTTGTTGCTTCCGACTATCGCTTTTTATTTTTAATTTCGGGCAACCGAAAAAGGGAAAGATTATTTAAAATCATCAATAATAATTAAGGTAAAGACAAAATGAAAAGACAAATCATGCTGCTATCGGCTTGTACGGTCGCTTTGCTGAGTGCTTGTTCGTCGAACACGCGTATCGCAAACGAAGTATATGCCCCTGCTGCCAAAAACGAATTACGGGCGCCGGCAACACCGCTGGTAACGATCGACCCGTACACCAGCGCCTGGTCGTTTGCCGACCGCCTGAACGAAGAAAGCGTGCGCCACTGGACCGGCCGTAACTTCCCGCTATTGGGAAGCCTGCGTGTAGACGGTGTTTCATACCGGTTCATGGGAGCGGACAAAGTAGAGGTGACGCCGGTTATCGGTACGGCGGCTGCCGGCTTATGGGAGGCGACCTACACATTCGAGCTGCCGGAGGGAGAATGGACCGCCGTCGATTACGAGACAAAAGGCTGGAAAACAGGCAAGGCGGCATTCGGGACAGACGATAATCCGTATCGCTCCACTCCCTGGCAAGACGGCGACATCTGGGTACGCCGCTCGTTCGACTGGCCTGAGGGGACGGATAAGGAAGATCTGTTCCTGCTATATTCGCACGACGACAACATCGAGTTGTACATCAACGGTAAGCAGGTGGCCGTAACCGGCAACGGGTTGGATTACGACCTGCTGAAGGAAATCCCGCAGGAAGTGGCCAACACGCTCAAACCGACGGGGAACATCCTGGCTGCCCACTGCCGCAACAACGGAGGAGGTGCATACGTGGACATGGGAATCATGAAGAAGGTAAAACGGGGAGACACGTTTGACAATAAAGCGGTCCAGACGGCGACCACCGTCATGCCGACACAGACGTACTATACGTTCGAATGCGGCCCTGTCGAACTGGATTTGATCTTCACTGCTCCGATGCTGATGGACGACCTGGAGGCCATGACCGCCCCGTACAATTATATCACGTATCAGGCCCGTTCGTTAGATGGTCGGACACACGAAGTCCAGTTATACCTCGAAGCGACCCCTCAATGGGCTGTAAACACGACAGATCAACCTGTCACCTTCGAAAAGATCGAAAAAGACGGGTATGTCTATCTAAAGACCGGCTCTGTCGACCAGGAAGTTTTGGGCAAGAAGGGAGACGACCTTCGCATCGACTGGGGCTATTTCTATCTTTCAGCCGCGCAATCTCCGGACGTGACAGTCGCCATTGACGAATATTACGCTGCCAAGAAAGCATTCATGGCCGACGGCAGACTGTCCGGCAAAGCGGAGAATGTGTCTCCGGATATGGAAAAACAGATGACGGTCCTCGCCTACTCCGACAACCTGGGCAAGGTAAACGAAAAGACCGTGTCAGGGCACTTGTTGATCGGATATGACGATCTGTATGCGATCCAGTATTTCAATGACAACCGGATGGCATACTGGAAGCACAACGGGCAGACGGACATTTTCGATGCCTTCGCCAAAGGCCAGAAAGAGTATGCCGGAATGATGAAACGGTGTGCGGACTTCGACGGACGCCTGATGCAGGAAACAGCGGCCGCCGGCGGACAAAAATATGCCGAGCTGTGCGCCCTGGCCTATCGCCAGGCCATTTCCGCCCATAAGTTAGTGACAGACAAGGAAGGCAACCTGCTATTCCTGTCGAAAGAGAATTTCAGCAACGGTTCGATCGGGACGGTCGATATCACCTACCCTTCGGCACCGATGTTCTTATGCTATAACCCCGAGCTCCTGAAGGGGATGATGAACCCGATCTTTTACTACAGCGAAAGTGGCAGATGGAACAAGCCTTTCCCCTCACACGATGTCGGCACGTATCCGCAGGCTAACGGACAGACCTACGGCGGCGATATGCCGGTCGAAGAATCCGGCAATATGCTGATCCTCGCGACAGCCATTGCGATAATCGAAGGAAATGCGGATTATGCGGCCAAACATTGGGATGTTTTGACAACCTGGGCCGATTACCTGAAAAAAGAGGGGCTTGACCCGGACAACCAGTTATGTACGGACGATTTCGCCGGTCATTTCGCTCACAACACCAACCTGTCCATCAAGGCCATCATGGGTGTAGCCGGCTACGGCAAGATGGCCGGAATGTTGGGAAAGAAGGAAATAGCGGATTCTTATCTGGCGACAGCTCGTGAAATGGCTGGCAAATGGATTTCGATGGCAAAAGACGGGGATCACTATAAGCTGACTTTCGATAAGTCCGGTACATGGAGTCAGAAATATAATTTGGTTTGGGACCGCTTGTTAGATCTGAATATATTCCCTTCGGAAATAGCTGAAACAGAAACAGCTTACTACAAGACCAGACAAAACAAATATGGTCTGCCGCTGGACAACCGCGAAGATTATACCAAATCCGACTGGATTCTGTGGAGTGCCTGCCTGACCGGCAATACGGCCGATTTTGAAACGTTCATGCTTCCGGTCTGGAAATACGCCAACGAAACGACCTCACGCGTCCCGTTGAGCGACTGGCATTACACTTCCGACGGAACACAACGTGGATTCCAGGCCCGTTCAGTCGTCGGCGGCTACTATATGCGATTGCTGGAAAAACGGCTGAAGAAGTAATTATGATGGTAGTGTGTCGAAACTATCCTGTTCCCGCGCTTGATGTGGGATCGCATTAAAACCGACCCTATAAAAATCTGATTGATAAGGTCTGTCCTTTTGCGGCCCCGCATCAAGTGCAGGGACAAGGAGGTTTCGACACACTTCCATCATAATTCTTCTCACTCCCTCGCTACCTTCTGTATGATACCGAGAAACTCTTCATTCGCCATCCGGATATCCGGTTCCTTATAATTCACGTAATCTTCAAAATAATCGCTGGCGATATCTGCCACGATCTCAGAGCCGTCTAACCCGAAAGAACTCACCAACTTCTCCACCTTGCCACGAATCTGGCGGATCACCTGCAAGCGGTCTTCGTAACGGTCCGGTTTTTCCAGCTCCGTCACATGCTCGTTTCGGGCAATCAGATAAACGGTCGTATAAAACTTGTCCACATCTCCGAAAGCCGGGATAAACAGAGCTTTCTTTTCCTCTGGCAACGCAACCAGTGTTTCCTGAATTTTTGTCATTATTGTGTTTATTTTAATTGGTTGGCGAAGATAGTACATTCCGTTCATAGATAAAGTCTATCCCGCGATAAATAATATGCATTTCATTCTATGAACAAATTTCGAGCAGGGAATGTTAGAATAGTAGAAACAACATAAAACAGATTGATTATGCTTACATTATGTCTCAGTTTATTATTGTTGATAACAAATAATAGTAATAATAGTCAAATAACAGATAAAAAAGAAAAAGTTATGAAATTTGAATTAATCCAGTTACCCTATGCAGCCAACGCGCTGGAACCGGTTATAAGTAAAGAAACGATTGAGTTCCATCATGGCAAACATTTACAGACTTATGTAAATAACCTGAACAACCTCATTCAGGGAACCAAGTTCGAAAACGCTACATTAGAACAGATCGTGGCAGAATCCGACGGTGCTATCTTTAACAATGCCGGACAGACGCTTAATCATAATTTGTACTTCACCCAGTTCTCCCCCTATGGCGGTGGCAGACCGACCGGCGCCCTCGCCAAAGCGATCGACGCGACTTGGGGATCGTTCGAGAACTTCCAGAAGGAATTCGTAGCTGCCGGAACCGGTCTATTCGGCTCAGGATGGGTATGGCTGGCTAAAGATAAAGACGGAAAACTCTCAATTACCAAAGAAGCTAACGGTAGCAATCCGGTTGCTCACGGATTGAAACCGATTCTGGGATTCGATGTGTGGGAACATGCCTACTATTTGGATTACCGGAACCGCCGTCCCGATCATTTGAACGCTTTATGGAAAATCATCGATTGGGATACCGTTGGCAAAAGATATTAAAGCTCTTTAAACTCCAGATAAAAGCCGCCCGGCAACATACCGGACGGCTTTTTTATTTACAATATGACTGGAACTCAAGCAATATAGTAATATTTCCAATTATAAGGGAAAAATGTCCAATAACGGTATGGAATAAATAGCATACCTTTGTTATATAATCAATAAACAAGAATATAAACCTCAATTAATAAGGAAAATAAACATGAAAGTACAAGAATTGACAAAAACGGAATTTCTGAAAAAAGTAGCGAACTACGAAGCCAGCCCCAACAAGTGGGTGTACAAAGGAGACAAACCTTGTATCGTGGATTTCTATGCCACCTGGTGCGGACCTTGTAAGATGGTCGCTCCTATCTTAGAAGAATTAGCAGAAGAATATGCCGGAAAAATCGATATTTATAAGGTAGATACGGAAAAAGAAGAGGGATTGGCCGCCTCTTTCGGTATCAGAAGTATTCCCTCCCTCCTTTTCTGCCCAATGAACGGGCAACCGCAGATGGCAAAAGGGGCAATGGGAAAGGCCGACTTCAAAAAAGCTATAAATGAGGTACTTTTGAAGAAAGAATAACAATATCCCAACATAAACAGGAAGTCCTCTCCGAGTTCCGAACAGAGTTCGGAGAGTTTTTAGAAAAAAAATATTACACATTATGCCCCCAAACTATTGCATATTAAAAAATAATACGTACCTTTGCACCCGCAATCGAGAGAGATTGATACTGATAAAAAATGAATGCCTCTTTAGCTCAGTTGGCCAGAGCACGTGATTTGTAATCTCGGGGTCGTTGGTTCGAATCCGACAAGAGGCTCAAAAGGGCAGTTACCAGAGTGGCCAAATGGGGCTGACTGTAACTCAGCTGGCTTTCGCCTTCGGTGGTTCGAATCCATCACTGCCCACAAAAAAAAGACTTGAAAGAAAATCTTTCAGGTCTTTTTTGTTTTTATACTCACTTCATAGCCTCATAACTTTCATTCCGTCCTTCACCTGAAAGGTTTCATTTTTGGGCAGGTGCAAATCATTTTCAACAGAATCTCGACCCCTTGGATTAAAATAAAAAAGTCTTTGATTCACAATGAACCAAAGACTTTTGTTTCTGGCGGTCCGGACGGGACTCGAACCCGCGACCCCATGCGTGACAGGCATGTATTCTAACCAGCTGAACTACCGAACCATAACTTTTATCCTGCAATCTCTCTCGATTGCGATGCAAAGGTATATATTATTTTGAATCTTGCAATAGTTTCACAGCAAAAATTTACGTCGGATAGATTATTTTTCTACTTTTGCCTTTCATATAAATAATAACAATCATGAAGAATACTCCGGTAGATTATCAGACAGCCAGAAAGATTATAGATGGCTACGGACTTCCCGATTTCGGGAAAGCGACGATCCGCGAGGTCGTTGCCATATCCACACAACTTGAACAAGAGACTAAAACAGAATTTATCCATATGGAAATGGGTGTTCCCGGACTGAAAGCAGCCCAAGTCGGTGTCGATGCCGAGATCAAAGCTCTTCAAGATGGCGTCGCCTCTATCTATCCGAATATCAATGGCACATCCGATGTAAAAGCGGAAGCATCTCGTTTTATCAAGGCATTTATCGATATCGATATTGCGCCGGAAGGCTGCGTTCCCGTAACCGGCTCCATGCAGGGGACATACGCATCGTTTCTCGTTTGCGGACAATGTACGCCGGGAAAGGACACGATTCTCTTTATCGATCCGGGGTTCCCTGTCCAGAAGCAGCAGATCACAGTCATGGGCTATAGATACGAATCGTTCGACGTGTACGAATACCGGGGCGAAAAACTCCGGGACATACTGGAACAATATCTCTCCAAAGGCAACATCGCAGCCATGATCTACTCCAATCCCAACAATCCGGCCTGGTTCTGCCTGACGGAAGAAGAGCTGAAGATCATCGGAGACATGGCAAACAAATATGACACGATCGTGATCGAAGACCTGGCCTACTTCGCTATGGACTTCCGGAAACCGTTGGGCAAGCCGTTTGAAGCGCCTTTCCAGGCAACCGTTGCCCGTTATACGGATAATTACATTTTACAAATTTCAGGTTCAAAAGCATTCAGCTATGCCGGCCAGCGCATCGGCGTCACGGCAATCTCCGACAAACTGTATCACCAAGCCTATCCCGGACTGACACAGCGCTACGGAGGAGGAACGTTCGGAACTGTATACATTCACCGCGTATTATATGCCCTGTCGTCCGGCACGAGCCATTCGGCGCAGTTCGCATTGGCAGCCATGTTCAAAGCTGCGGCAGACGGAACGTTCGATTTTATTTCGGAAGTAAAAGAATACGGACGCCGAGCAGAAAGATTAAAAAAGATCTTTACCGATTATGGTTTCCGGATCGTCTACGACCATGACCTAGACGAACCGATCGCAGACGGATTTTATTTCACGATCGCCTATCCGGGAATGACAGGAGGAGAACTGATGGAAGAACTTATTTATTACGGTGTAAGCGCCATTTCATTAAGCACGACAGGTAGTAACCAAGAAGGCCTACGCGCTTGTACATCTTTTATCAAACCGCATCAATATGCCCTGCTCGAAGAGCGCCTGAAGCTATTCAAAGAGAATCACACCGCATAATTAACACAGGCCGGGCTTTTATTTATGACTCATTAACATGAAAGCTCGGCTTTTCATTTGTTTGTTTAAACCAAAAGCTATATATTGTCGCTGTTTTATTAACCAGCAAGTATCCTCTGTCATGGCAATGTATAACAACATATTCAAGATAACTCATAATGACGTGCTTCCGGCCCAAGGAAGCATCTTGATATCAGAACCTTTTTTACAAGACGCCTACTTCCAACGTTCCGTCGTACTATTGGTAGAACATACTCAGGAGGGTTCGATGGGCTTTGTATTAAACAAGAAAACAGAGCTATCAGTCAACACCTTTTTTGCTGATTTACAGGGATTTCCGAAAATGCCGATCTATTTAGGCGGTCCAGTCAGTGCCAACCGCCTGTTCTTCATTCATTCTTTAGGAGATCTAATCATCCCTAACTCCCTTAAGATAAACGATCACCTCTATTTCGACGGCGATTTCAGCGCATTGATACATTATATCCAGAACGGACACTCTGTCGACGGGAAAGTGAAATTTTTCTTAGGCTACTCCGGGTGGCAGGAAGGACAACTGCACAATGAAATAGATCAAAATTCATGGGTCGTAAGTCATGCATCCAACCGGAATGTGCTACTTGCCGAAGGTGAAGGCTTCTGGAAAAAATCGCTCGAATCGCTCGGAAGCCAATATGAAACGTGGACCAAATACCCGAAAGAACCCTCGCTGAACTAAAGATTTATGATTTACATGTCGATAATAAATTATAAATCACAAATTCCTCTCATTGATTTTCTGCATCGTCAAGACGTCCGAATAACCATCTTTAGTCGTTATCCAGTCTGTCAGTATACCTGTCACGGTAAAGCCGCAACGGGCAAAAAGGGCTTTGCTGGGTTCGTTATCTATCGGGATATGCACAAAGAGTTGATGCAACTTCAAATAAGAAAAAGCATATTCGGCCAATAACTCCAACGCTTCTGTCGCCAGTCCGTTCTTCTGGTAAAGCGGATCGACCAGTATGCCGACTCCCGCCCTGCGATGATGCGGATCGAAATCATATAAATCCAGCATACCGACCGTTGCGCCCGTGGAACAAAGGTCGATCATCAGGCGTAATTGCTTCAAATCAAATATACCCCGGTGAGATTCTGCTATATATTCTTTCAACAGATAGCGGGAATAAGGCGCCAACGTGTTCCCAATCTCCCACCATTCGGGATTATTTTCCCACGAATAGAGCAATTCCAAATCTTCCGGTTCCGGGGCGCGAAGGCAGACTGTCTTGTTTTGAAGTAAGTTCATTTTTTATTGACAATTAACAATTGACAATTAACAATAAGAAATCGCTCAACGCAATTTTCAATTGTCAATTATCAATTCTCCATTAATAACTATATGATAGTTGATCCTTTTATCGGCCACCTTGTCCATCAATAAAAGCATCTGCTCGAAACGGGCATCCGGGTAGCAGAATACCAAATCGGTAAAGCGCTTCATCTGATTGCGACGACAGATAGCATCCATCACACGCTCTTCATTCAGATTCCAAAGATTGACATATTCCAGATCTGGCATCCGTTTCACACAGGCTGCTTTCACCTTTTCAAACTCTTCTTCCCGACAAAGCACCAGTAGGCGACGATGTTTCGCCCGGGGTTTTCGTTTCAACCCCAACATACCGCCGGCAACGGAAAGGGATGCTTTCAACAGAACAGCCAAACGGATGAGCATGCTCATCAGCCAACCGGAATGCGGATAATATTTCCGGTAGAATATCAGCATGGCCCCATAAAAGGCTTTCACATATTTGATATCGCCATGCTTCGTGCTCTCTCCTTTATAATGAAGGATACGTTCAGGAATATAATAATTCACATAGCCTCCCTGCACGATCCGGTAAGACAGATCGATATCTTCGCCATACATAAAGAAAGACTCATCCAACAGTCCCACTTTATCTAGCGCCTTACGGCGAAGAAACATGAAAGCGCCCGCCAGAACTTCGACCTTATGCTGCTTCTCCTTATTCAAATACGGCAGGCTGTAACGGGCAAACAGGCGTGAAGAAGGAAACAATTTCGACAATCCGAATATCTTGCAGAAAGACACCCAAGGAGAGGGAAAACTCCGTTTACTCTCCGCCAAGAAAACACCGTGCCCGTCCAACATCTTCACCCCGATTCCTCCCGCCTCCGGGTGTTCGTCCATAAAGAAACAAAGAGAACGCACGCTTTCTTCGCCTATCACAGTATCGGGGTTCAGCAGAAGGACATATTCTCCGCTACTGATCCGGATCGCCTGGTTATTCGCTTTGGCAAACCCCGGATTATCCTTATTCTCGATAAAAGTGACTTCCGGAAAACGCGGGCGAAGATATTCGACCGAACCGTCGGCCGAATGATTATCGACAACCAGTACTTCCGCCTCCATCCCTGCTATGGCAGCACGCACGGAACAGAGACACTGTTCGAGAAAATATTTTACGTTGTAGTTGACAATTATAATTGAGAGTTTCATGGGGATTTATGATTTATCAATGCTGCGTAAATCTTAAATTATAACTCTGTTATAGTTTGATGGAGTCGTTGAAGCTGGTGCGGTTCACGATGGAACGCCCCAACGTTATCTCATCGGCATATTCGATTTCGTCGCCAATAGAGACACCGCGGGCGATGACCGATATCTTCACATCATAGGAAGAGAGCTTGCGGTAGATGAAAAAATTCGTCGTGTCGCCCTCCATCGTCGTACTGAGTGCCAGAACGACTTCCTTCACTTCTCCTCCGGCAACCCGCTGTACCAAGCTGTCGATCTGCAAATCACCTGGACCTATCCCGTCCATCGGCGAAATAATACCGCCCAAGACATGATAAACACCGCGGAACTGCCCCGTGTTTTCGATCGCCATCACTTCCTTGATATTCTCGACCACGCAGATCGTAGAATGATCACGCTGGCAGTCGATACAGATAGCACACACGTCATCGTCGCATATATTATGGCAGACCTTACAATATTTGACATCACGACGAAGTGCCAACAGCGCGGACGCAAACCCTTCCGTGTAACCGACATCACGGCGAAGCATATGGAGCGCCAGCCTAAGTGCTGTTTTCCGCCCCACTCCCGGCAATGACGACAATTCGTTCACTGCATTTTCCAATAAGGCTGATGGATATTTTTGATTCATTCGTTTGTTTATCTTCTTCCACCGCAAAGATAAGTAAAATCTCCCTTATATATTAGCTTTTTCTCTATATTGCATAAGTTGTCCGCTTAATGGCAAACGATCGTCCGCCACCAAGCGGACAACTTATAAGATGAAATTCTACCGTCAAATGTTCCTATACCGGCAGCTACTTCCTCATAAACAATGCACTTGTTTCTTACCAAGAAATAATGTAGCTTTGCGATGATATATCCGATAATTCTAACTAAATATAAACACCGTGAAGAAAGAAGATGAAGAAAAGGTGAGCGGGCTACCGGAAAACGCCTACAGAGAACTGAAAGAAGGTGAGGTATATAAACCCATCCTATCGCCCGACAAACAGTATCGGGAAGTAACCCCTTGGTCCGTATTCTGGGGACTCGTCATGGCCGTCCTGTTCAGTGCGGCAGCGGCTTTCCTCGGACTGAAAGTTGGACAGGTATTCGAAGCCGCCATCCCGATCGCGATCATAGCAGTCGGATTATCCAGCGGGTTCAAACGTAAAAACGCGCTTGGCGAAAATGTCATTATCCAGTCCATCGGGGCAAACAGCGGCGTGATCGTGGCAGGCGCCATATTTACGCTGCCCGCCCTTTACATCTTGCAGGACAAGTATCCAGAGATCACGATCAATTTCTTCGAAGTATTCATGAGTTCGCTCTTGGGCGGCATCCTCGGTATCCTGCTCCTGATCCCGTTCCGGAAGTATTTCGTATCGACCATGCACGGCAAATATCCATTCCCGGAAGCGACTGCCACCACACAGGTATTGGTGTCCGGCGAGAAGGGAGGCAACCAGGCAAAGCCGCTTATCTATGCGGGTCTGGTCGGAGGTCTGTACGACTTCATCATCGCGACTTTCGGCTGGTGGAGCGAGACAGTCAGCACGCGCATCGTCGGTGTCGGCGAGATGCTGGCTGACAAGGCAAAAGTCGTGTTCAAGGTGAATACCGGTGCAGCAGTGTTGGGTTTAGGCTATATCATCGGATTGAAATATTCGGCCATTATCTGTGCCGGCTCATTCCTGGTATGGTTGGTAATCATCCCGTTGATGTCTGCCATTTTCGGCTCCGAAGTACTGACATTCGGCAATGACGCCATTACGCAGACAGTAGGAAGCATGAGTGCGGAAGAGATTTTCACCACCTACGCCCGCCACATCGGTATCGGAGGCATTGCGACTGCCGGTGTGATCGGGATCATCAATTCATGGGGGATCATCAAAGGAGCCGTAGGGTTGGCAGCCAAAGAGCTGAAAGGAAAAACGGGAATCGTGCAAACGGAAGAGATCCGTACACAGAAAGACCTTTCGATGAAAGTGATCGCTATCGGCATCTTCGCAACGTTGATCGTGACGTACCTGTTTTTTCACTTCGGCGTGCTGGACAACTGGTACTACGCATTGATCGGGCTGTTGATCGTCGGTATAATCGCTTTCCTTTTCACAACCGTTGCCGCCAATGCGATTGCCATCGTCGGGACCAATCCCGTATCAGGCATGACATTGATGACCTTGATCTTGGCTTCTATTATTCTGGTTGCCGTCGGGCTGAAAGGGACAGCCGGCATGGTATCGGCACTGATTATAGGAGGTGTGGTATGTACGGCGCTTTCCATGGCCGGCGGTTTTATCACAGATCTGAAGATCGGATATTGGATCGGCAGCACACCAGCCAAGCAGGAAAGTTGGAAATTCCTCGGAACCCTGGTATCGGCAGCAACTGTAGGCGGTGTAATCCTGATCCTGAATCAGACATACGGTTTCACAAGCGGGCAACTCGCCGCTCCGCAAGCCAATGCAATGGCGGCGGTTATCGAGCCATTGATGAGCGGCTCGGGCGCTCCCTGGGCACTGTATGCCATAGGAGCCGTACTGGCCATCATCCTAAACTTCTGTAAAATTCCGGCATTGGCATTTGCATTAGGCATGTTCATTCCACTGGAGTTGAACACGCCGTTGCTGATCGGAGGCGCCATCAGCTGGTATGTAGGAAGCCGTAGCAAAGACCAAGCTCTGAACAGTGTACGTCTGGAAAAAGGAACTCTGCTGGCATCCGGTTTCATCGCAGGCGGAGCCTTGATGGGAGTCGTCAGCGCAGCCATGCGTTTCGCCGGCATCAACCTAGTCGATATCAAATGGATGGAAAGTAATTCAGCCGGGGTACTGGCCATCGTGATGTACATCCTGCTAATCGCCTACTTGGCAAGTAGTTCGTTAAAAGCAAAGGAAGAAAAATAATAATAATTTCAGATTTATGAATTATGCGTCGATGATAAATCATAAATCTGAAATCATAAATCATAAAAGCATTGGAAGCACCAGTAGTCAACGTCGGCATTATGACGGAAAAGGCCGTTTCGTTTGTATTTCATGGAGAGTATGTACATACGGAAACCGGAAAGTTCCTGACTGGGGAACAACGCGCGTTATTTGTAAACGGCAATATCGTTTACAACGGGAGGTTGTTTAAAGAAATATTCTTTGAACCGGCTTCCCCTTCCTCGTCTTTCGAATTGAAGGCAGTCACCATAGGCCGTAACTTCCATTGGCAACGGCAAGAAGACCAATGTTTCAAAGGGGCTTTCAACCTGGTGACTGGCGAAAATGGAATTGTAGTCATCAACCAAGTGGATGTGGAAGAATATCTGACCAGCGTCATTTCTTCGGAAATGAGCGCGCAGGCTTCGAAGGAACTGTTAAAGGCACATGCCGTCATTTCACGCAGCTGGCTGCTCGCACAGATCGAAAAGAACTTCCGCCTGGGAAGGAAAGAGGAGAAGCAGCAAAACTGTTACCGGGATAACGAGCAACTGATACGCTGGTACGACCGCGAAGACCATAACATTTTCGATGTCTGTGCCGACGACCATTGTCAGCGCTACCAAGGAATTACCCGTGCTTCCAACCCGATCGTCCAAGAGGTGATCCACGAGACAAGGGGAGAAATACTGGTGAATGGCGAAACGATCTGCGATGCCCGCTTTTCCAAATGTTGCGGAGGTGTGACGGAACAGTTCGAACATTGCTGGGAACCGATCCCCCATTCTTACCTGACAGCATTGAGGGACAGTCGGGAAACAACTTTTCCGGACCTCACTCAGGAAGAAGAGGCCCGGAAATGGATTCACTCTGCTCCTAACGCTTTTTGCAATACAGCCGACAAAAAGATCCTCTGCCAAGTGTTGAACAACTACGATCAGGAGACGACAGATTTTTATCGCTGGAAAGTATTCTACAAACAGGAAGAATTAGCCGAACTGATCCATCGTAAAAGCGGTATTGATTTCGGTCAGATTCTGGATTTGGTTCCCGTCAACCGAGGAACTTCCGGCCGTATTGAAATGCTGAAGATTGTCGGGACACATCGGACCTTTACCATCGGCAAAGAATTGGAGATACGCCGGACCTTGTCCAAAACACATCTGTACAGCTCGGCTTTTGTCGTGGACAAAGAAGATATACAATTCGATATCCCCGGACGTTTCGTCCTGACCGGCGCCGGTTGGGGACATGGCGTAGGGCTATGCCAGATCGGGGCCGCCATGATGGCAGGCGAAGGATATGATTACCGGCAGATTCTCTCCCATTACTTTTCTGGAGCTTCTATTGAAAAACGAAAGATACAAAATCTTCAGGTTATAACAAAGCCCCAGCTTGTGAAAGTCGGGGCTTTGGGCATAAAAAAGAAGGTGAGAATTTTGACACACCTTCTTCTTTATTGTGTTTACCTATTTGTCTCCGGTTTTGTAAACCGGTCGCCTTGACTCTCCCGAGCTCCAGCTGATACAAAGGAACAAGAAATTAATAACATACGCAAAACAAAATATACAAAAAGCCCAAATTTTCCTACGAAAACAAAAATTTCACCGATGAATCGAGAAATATTACAGATCGTTTTCATTTTTTATCCGCATCTTTGCCTAAAATTAAGAACAAATCATGAATAGCTATATCATCCTCTTTATTATAGTCGCTTATTTCGGAATCCTTCTACTGATTGCCTGGATCACAGGGCGGAAGAGCTCAAGCAATGAAGCGTTTTTCCTTGGTAACCGTAAATCACCTTGGTACATCGTATCAATCGGAATGGTCGGGACATCGCTTTCAGGTGTCACATTCGTTTCTGTTCCGGGGATGGTACGCAGCATAGACATGACCTATATGCAGACGGTTTTAGGGTTCTTTTTTGGATATATACTGATTGCCAAAGTGTTACTACCACTTTATTATAAGCTGCAACTAACTTCCATCTATTCGTATTTGGATGACCGGATCGGGCAGCATAGTTATAAAACAGGGGCTTCCTTTTTCCTTCTGTCCAAGATCGTAGGGGCGGCGGCGAGGCTCTATTTAGTTGTGTTGATCCTGCAACATTATGTTTTCGCGTACTGGAACATATCTTTCGCCGTAACAGTCGTTATCAGTATTTTCCTAGTCTGGCTCTACACCTATCGGGGTGGTATCAAAACAATCATCTGGACAGACACACTTCAGGCGTTATGCCTAGTCGCCATGCTAATCGTAATTATCTGGCAGGTGAAAGACAAGATGCAACTGGATTTTGCAGGCATGGTGCAGACCTTGCAAGCCAGCCAGCACTTCCGTATCTTCGAGTTCGGAGACTGGCACAGCACACAACATTTCATGAAACAGTTTTTTAGCGGCATCTTTATCACCATCGTAATGACCGGCCTCGATCAAGACATGATGCAGAAAAACCTTTCCTGCAAGAGTTTGAAAGACGCACAAAAGAATATGTACACTTATGGCTTTGCTTTCACACCGGTTAATTTCTTGTTCCTTTCGCTTGGCGTCCTATTGCTAACGCTTGCATCGCAGCAACAGATCGAACTGCCCGCATTGAACGACGATATCCTCCCAATGTTCTGCACCTCCGGCATATTGGGACATTCGATCCTGATCTTCTTCACAATCGGTATCATCGCGGCAGCGTTCAGCAGTGCAGATTCTGCCTTGACAGCCCTTACGACCTCTTTCTGCATTGACATTTTAGGGGTCGAAAAGGAAAAGGCACAATCTGCCAAACGTACCCGATTGGTAGTCCATTTAATGATCTCCATCCTTTTTGCTATCATCATACTTGCATTTAAGGCAATCAATAACCGGAGCGTGATCGATGCCATTTATATGATCGCGTCCTATACATACGGTCCGCTACTCGGCCTTTTTGTATTCGGGTTATTTACAAAAAAACATCCTCGTGACAAATTTGTTCCTTACATTTGTATCGTCTCTCCTTTGCTCTGTTTCCTGACAGATTATTTAGTGAAACAGCATACGGGATATGCTTTCGGCTATGAGATGTTGATGCTAAACGGGGCTATCACGTTTGGGGGATTGTGGCTTAGTTCAATTGGCAATGGACAATTGACAATTAGAAAAAAGAGTATTAACACATGACAAGCGACGATGGCAAGAGACATTCAATTGTCAATTGTCAATTGTCTATTTAAAACACCGTTTCAATGGAAATCAAAAGTGCAGAATTTGTTATCAGTAACACAAACGTAAAAAAATGTCCCACAGGTGACCTGCCGGAATACGCTTTTATCGGGCGTAGCAATGTTGGCAAATCCTCCCTTATTAATATGCTAACTGGAAAAAAAGGGCTTGCCATGACCTCGCAGAAACCGGGAAAAACGTTGCTTATCAACCATTTCCTCATCAACGGACAATGGTATTTGGTCGATCTCCCTGGCTATGGTTTTGCCCAGCGGGGAAAAGAGGGACGCGAAAATATCCAACGGATCATCGAAGATTATATCTTGGAACGCGAACAACTCACGAATCTGTTTGTCCTGATCGACTGTCGCCACGAACCGCAAAAGATCGACTTGGAGTTTATGGAATGGCTCGGGGAAAACGAAATCCCCTTTTCTCTCATCTTCACAAAGATCGACAAAATCAGTAAAGGTCGTTTGCAGGAAAACCTGAAAGTCTACCAGACGAAATTATTAGAATCATGGGAAGAACTTCCCCCCATCCTCCTCTCCTCTTCCGAGAAGAAAGAAGGAAGGGATAAAATCCTTAATTACATCGACGAGATCAATAAAAGTCTATAGAATTTAGAACGCTCAATCGCAACTTGGGGTGATAAGAGGTACGGGTGGTATGGAAATCGCCAACAACTTTACCGAAGCCGGCATAGCTATACCAGCTTCGAGGGGGCAACACCCCGCTGAGTACAGTTGACCAGCCACCGTACTACTATCTCCACGCTTTAACGGTCCCATCAAGTCAATTTGCTATGAAATAATTTCTTTCCTGCTGAAAAAGAGCTACATTTTTGAACATTACAAAACCTAAATAAATAAAAATATGAATAATACATTGAATTTACAAGGAGAACGTCTCAGGCTGTTCAACCCAATTACCGGTCTTGACAACAAAAGTTTTGCCAAGGTAAAAAAGAATGTCAAAAGGCTTATCCACGATCTCCAACGAGGAAAGATGGAATCGGACAGCAAGAAAAGAAGCACGAGCAATCTATGCCTGGCATAAGAAAAATATAGGAATAAATACAGCGGACAAATTCGTCAACGGGATTCTGACAAATGATCGAAATAAAAAAGTCCGGTAAAGACACCAAACCCTTACCGGACTTTTCTTTTTTCACCGTTTAATAGCTGATTTTACACCCCACAAAATAACTGCGCGGCATTCCGGGACCGTAGATATATTTGGAGTCACGGTCCTTGCCTTGATCGAAATCACTCTGATAGGCCTCGAATATGTTTTGTACTCCGGCATTCACCTGCAAAGTCACCGATTTATACAAAGGAAAGTCGTAAGCGACCTTCATATTCAAATCAAAGAAATCAGGCGTTTTCTCTTCCCGGTCTTCCGGAATATAGCCGGCCAGATGTTGAACCAGCATGGTTCCCGTATAAGTACCAGTGAAAGAAATAGCCAGACGTTTGACCGGAGTAAAGGTGGAGGTAAAATAACCGTACACATCCGGCGTACGGAACATTTTTTTCTGTGCCGGCAGATCCGGGTTTGTCTCACTCCAAGTAACGGCTTCTTTATAACGGCTGCGCTGGATGGTGGCACCCGCCTGAAGTTGCAGCCAGGCATACGCCATCTTTCCTTCCAAATTGACTCCCATCACGCGGGCTCCATCCTTATTGCGACGTTCCATAATCAGGTTTCCCTGATCGTCATGCCCTTTTTCTTGCAAGAAGAACACATCGCTCAGATCCGTATAAAAACCTTCCACCAACAGGTTCAACTGAACCGGACCGAAACGATGATAGAAATCTGCCGAGGCACTGATACTCTTGGACTTCTCCTCTTTCAAGTCCTCAGCAAGCTGGATAATCGCCACTTCACCACCGACGGCCGCCACATGCAAATCTTCGTCAAACGCCTGCGGAGCACGGAAACCGCTCGAATAAGATAAACGAAGATTGATGTCCTCGGTCGGATTGAAACGGACATTCGCACGCGGACTAAAGATCAGATGATCGATCAGATTATGTTTGTCGAAACGACCGCCGATCAGAAAGCTCCATTTCTCATTCTTCCACTCGTTCTGCAAAAACAGGCTACCGATATGAACCGTCTGGTCCACGATACGATTATATCCTAACATTTCGTCCTTTAGCTCGTCAAAATTATATTCCAGGCCGCCGGTAAATTCTGCTGGCATAAACAAACATTTATCAACCGAATAGGAATACTGCGAACCGGCAACAACCGTCATGTCCGTCGTATGCCCGTATGCATCCGGATTACGATTAGTCCCGTAATAACTCTTCCGGTTCGTATGCTGCGCAGAAGTATAGACGTTCAGGCGATGTTTATAATCTTTGGAGAACAGATCGAACTTCAGACCACCGCCATTGATACTGTGATCTGTCTGTTCTGCCACCCACGCTTCATGAGGCGGTCGGTTAATCTGGTCGCCACCACGACGATATTCGCTTATATTATGATATTCGAAACCCAGTTTAGAATAGGTGCTTGTCTTCAGATAAGAACGGAAACCGACTGTTCGGGCTTCCAACTGGCCAAGTTCGGAGAAGCCGTCTCCGTCATGATCGTAAGCTGAACGATGACGGCTCTGCCCGAAAAGATAGACGCCGGCTTTATGGTCGTCTGTCACCAAAGAAGCATTCAAGGTCGTGTTATTGTCCGGGCGACTTCCTCCGATCATCGTCAGCGAATGGGCAATCTGGGCTGAGTTGCGCAAAGGCTCTTTTGTAATGATATTTATCGTACCTGCAATCGCAGAAGAACCAAAAAGAGCGGAACCGCCACCACGCATGATCTCGACACGCTCGATCATATTGGCCGGAATCTGTTCGAGGCCGTACACACCCGTCAGTGCACTGAATATGGGACGACTATCCACCAATATCTGCGTGTAAGGACCTTCCAGTCCATTGATACGCACCTGTTGGAAACCGCAGTTCTGGCAATTGTTTTCCACCCGCACGCCCGGCTGGAAGTTCAGCCCGTCGGCAAGCGAAGTGGCATGCGTCGTCTCGAACATTTTCGAATCCAGCACGTTCACAAGCGACGGAGCCATACGCCGAGTCGTCTCGTTCCGGTTGGCCGAAACCACGACTCCATCCAAAGACAAGGCTTCTTCTTCCACCTCAAAGTTAATTTCCAACGTCCTACCTTTTTTCAACATCACGGGCGTCTCGATCGTTTTATAGCCCATCGTCTTCATCACGACCGTAAACTCTCCTTCCGGCAGGTTCTTCAGATAATAATGCCCCGTGCCGTCAGTCGAAGTCCCGATAGTCGTCCCTTTCAAAAAGATCGTAATAAAGGACAAATGTTCGCCGGTTTTCCGGTCCACCACATGACCGACAATGTTCGCGTCCGATGGATTCAAGGCAGGACCCTCCTCCGCCCGCGCGATCGTAAAGGCACAGCACAGACACAGTATAAGTATAATAATTTTATTCATTTCGTTTGTTTTGATAAAATAATGATTAAAAAACAAATACACACCTTATGCATCTGCCGCTGGAAAGCCTTGCAGACAACAGCTGTTTCCATTGCACGAAAATTTTGTTTCATGCAATGGAAAATAAAGTTTCCTACCAGGGAAAATAAAGTTTCACCTATATGAAACAAACTGAAACTTTATTTTTACTATCTTTCAGAAGGTGAAAGCTTTTTGATACTCCACTAACGGACAGACGCTATTTTATCAGACAAAAGAAGGAGCGCGGAGAGACAGTTTCCCTAAGACAGGGACCAAATAATCCGGATAGACCGGATTATCAATTATTTTATAATTCGGTGTAACATAAATTTGTAGAAGCAGCGAATGGATGGCTCCATCCTGCACATGAACAGTCGTCAGCAAATGGAACAACTGGATTTCCGAAAGAGACGAGTGATGATGGTAGGTGCCGTCTGCCGCTCTCTCGAATGGATGCGAATGGACAATCGTCGTGCCATTCTCGACATGGACGTGCATAAATAAAGAAATACTACTGTAGTACACTATAAAAAGTGCCGGCAGCAGCCATTTCATATATTTAGCCATTGTCTGTTTCACATTCCCCCCTATTAAATTAAAGGTGCGAAGATAAAACAAATAGCCGAGACCAGCAAACACACAAAATTCGAGCAACTAAATGTAAGCGACCGACACCATATTCATAATAATTTGTTACTTTTGTGTGCAATTTTCGAAAGACAAACAACAAATTAAAAACTATAAAATAATCTATGGCTAAGATCACTAAAGAAGAAGCACTTCGCTATCATGCGGAAGGCAAGCCGGGAAAGATAGAAGTCGTTCCCACCAAGCCCTATAGTACCCAGATGGATTTGTCGCTGGCTTATTCGCCCGGCGTTGCCGAACCCTGTCTGGAAATCGAAAAGAATCCGTTGGATGCTTACAAATATACTTCTAAAGGAAACTTGGTTGCCGTTATTTCGAATGGTACCGCCGTATTAGGATTAGGAGATATCGGTCCGTTGGCCGGCAAGCCGGTGATGGAAGGAAAAGGACTGTTGTTCAAGATCTTTGCAGGTATCGACGTATTCGATATCGAAGTGAACGAGAAAGACCCTGACAAATTTATCGAAACGGTAAAGGCCATCGCACCCACTTTCGGAGGCATCAACCTTGAAGATATCAAAGCTCCCGAATGTTTCAAGATCGAAACACGCCTGAAAGAAGAACTGGATATTCCAGTCATGCACGACGACCAGCACGGGACAGCTATCATCTCCGGCGCAGGCTTGATCAACGCGCTGGAGATCGCAGGGAAGAAGATCGAGGACGTGAAGATCGTGGTGAATGGCGCCGGAGCCGCTTCCATCTCTTGCACGAAACTATATATAATGTTGGGGGCAAGGAAGGAAAACATCATCATGTGCGACAGCAAAGGGGTTATCTCCACACATCGCACGGACTTGAACGAATCCAAGAAATTCTTCGCTACCGACCGCGACATCAAGACATTGACGGAAGCCGTCGTCGGAGCTGACGTGTTCTTAGGATTATCGGTCGCCAATGTGTTGACTCAAGATATGGTCCGCTCCATGAATACGAACCCGATCGTGTTCGCTTTGGCCAACCCGAATCCGGAAATCTCGTATGCCGATGCAATGGCCTCACGCGACGATATTATTTTTGCCACAGGCCGTTCCGACTATCCGAACCAGATCAATAATGTATTAGGATTCCCTTATATTTTCCGCGGCTCATTGGACACACACGCCAAAGCAATCAACGAAGAGATGAAATTAGCAGCCGTTTACGCAATCGCCGGACTTGCCAAAGAACCGGTTCCCGACGTCGTGAATGCTGCCTACAAACTGAAACGGACGACTTTCGGACGCGATTACATCCTGCCGAAAGCGCTCGACCCACGACTCCTGACTCGTGTCTCCTGTGCCGTTGCCAAAGCAGCCATTGACTCGGGCGTATCCCGCCGGACGATCACCGACTGGGAAGGATATGCCAACCACTTGCGCGAAATGATGGGATATGACAACAAGCTGCTCCGTTCGTTCACCGATATGGCTAAAGCCAACCCGAAACGGGTGGTATTTGCAGAAGCCAACCACGGCAATATGCTGAAAGCCGCTGCCGAAGCGAAAGCCGAAGGTATCTGCATCCCTATCCTTTTAGGCAACGAAGAACGCCTGCAAAAGATCGCAGCCGAAGAAAATATCAGCCTCGAAGGGATCGAAATCGTCAACCTTCGTCACGACCGCGAGACAGAACGCCGCCATCGTTATGCCAAGATCCTGTCTGAGAAAAAAGCCCGCGAAGGTGTCACGTATGCGGAAGCCTGCGAAAAGATGGTCGACCGCAACGCATTCGGTATGATGATGGTTGCGACAGGCGATGCCGATGCTTTCGTGACAGGCGTTTACAGCCGCTATTCCGAAGTGACCAAAATGGCAGAGCAGATCATCGGTATCCGTCCGTCTTACACACATTTCGGTGCTTTGAATATCCTGACTTGCAAGAAAGGTACGTTCTTTATTGCCGACACGCTGATCAACCGCCATCCGTCGACAGAAGTACTGATCGATATCGCCCGCCTGACTCAAGATGCTGTGAAATTCTTCGCACACGAACCGGTTATGGCGATGTTGTCCTACTCCAACTTCGGTTCCGACAAGCAGGGTAGCCCGCTGAAGGTCCACGACGCGATCGACTATCTGCACAAAAACTATCCGGACATGATGGTAGATGGAGAAATGCAGGTCAACTTCGCTCTGGACAAGAAACTGCGTGACGACATGTATCCGTTCAACAAGTTGAAAGGCAAAGATGTCAACACGCTGATCTTCCCGAACCTGAGTTCTGCCAACAGTGCTTACAAGTTGCTCGACACACTCGGCATCAGCGAAACGATCGGCCCGATCCAGATGGGTTTGAACAAACCGATCCACTTCACCGACGTGGAAAGTTCTACGCGTGACATCCTGAACCTGACGACTGTCGCTGTCGTAGATGCGATCGTACAGGAACAGATCGAAAAAGGAGAATAACTCGATTAAGCTTAATAAAAAAATAGCGATGAGGCATTGAAGTTTCATCGCTATTTTTTTGCTATCTGTATACGCTTATCGGAACAACTTCCCATCCTTTTCTCTATCTTTGTCTCCCAAAATTGTTTAGGTATCACATTTATGGCAACTACTACTAAAGAAATGACGGAGGGTGCTCCCCTGCCGCTTATTCTCAATTTCACCTTCCCCCTGTTGCTCGGAAATATATTGCAACAAACCTACTCGCTTGTGGATGCCGCTATCGTTGGAAAATTCTTAGGGATCAATGATCTGGCAGCAATCGGGGCAAGCACTTCGGTCGTATTCCTGATTTTAGGATTTTGCAACGGGTGTTGTTGCGGGTTCGGGATTCCGGTGGCACAGAAATTCGGGGCGAGAGACTACAAGACAATGCGACGGTACGTGACGGTCAGTTTACAATTGGCAGCCCTAATGTCGATCGTCATTGCGGTTCTGACAAGCGTATACTGTGCAGATATCCTGAGAAGTATGCAGACTCCGAAAAATATTTTTCACGGAGCTTACTATTATCTGCTCGTAACGTTTATCGGAGTACCTTGTACGTTCTTCTACAACTTGCTGTCCAGCATCATACGTGCACTCGGCGATAGTAAAACACCATTTTGGTTCCTGCTGTTCTCTACCGTATTGAACATCGTGCTCGACCTGTTCTGCATCCTCGTGTTGGGATGGGGCGTGTTAGGAGCTGGTATCGCCACCGTCGTGTCACAAGGTGTGTCGGCACTTCTCTGTTATTTTTATATGTACAAGCATTTTCCGGTCCTGAAAGGGACGGCTGACGACCGCAAATTCCGCTTTCCACTGGCTAAAAATCTTTTATATATCGGAGTACCTATGGGACTTCAATTCTCCATTACGGCAATCGGCAGCATCTTGCTTCAAAGTGCCAATAACGCTTTGGGAACAGCTTGTGTAGCCGCATTCACAGCAGCAATGAGAATCAAGATGTTCTTTATCTGTGCCTTTGAAAGCTTAGGTATAGCGATGGCTACCTATACGGGGCAAAACTACGGAGGCGGAAAACCCGAACGCATCTGGCAGGGGATCAAAGCCAGCTCGCTGCTGATGATGATCTATGCCGTCTTCACTTTTACAATACTGATGTCGGCCTCCGACAAGATATCATTGCTGTTCGTAGACGCTTCGGAAACGGAAATACTTAAAAACACGGTACTCTTCCTACACGTTTCTTGCTATTTCTTTCCGATCTTAGGGCTGCTCTGTATCCTGCGCTACACCATACAAGGCGCAGGATACACCAATCTGGCGATGCTTTCCGGAGTTTCCGAAATGATCGCACGCACACTGGTCAGTATCTATGCCGTACCGATATTCGGATTCTTAGCTGTTTGCTTTGGCGATCCGACCGCCTGGATAGCAGCAGACCTCTTCCTCGTCCCGGCATTCATATATGTCTATCGGAAACTGAAAAAGAGCCTTAAGGAAAATTATGCAATCCCCAACAGTTCGACTTCGAACAGCAGTGTGGAATAACCGGGGATCGGACCGGATGTACGTGTCCCGTAACCTAATGTATACGGGATATAAATCATCCAACGGTCTCCCACATGCATCCGCCGGAGCGCTTCCTGCCATCCTTCGATCACCTGATTGAGGCGGAATGCCTCCGGACATCCCCGTTTCCAGGAATTATCAAACTCGCGTCCGTTGGCCAGCGTTCCACGGTAATGGACAGAGACGACATCCGTCAGTTCCGGTGAAACCACACCGGTCCCTTTCTCTATCTCCTTATACAACACACCACAAGGGAGCTTGACGACTCCCTCACCGGTAGCCACTTCTTCTAAAAACCGTAGATTCTTTTCTTTATATTCTTCTTTCTTTCCCATTGTTATTCTCATTTCATTTCGTGGCAAAGATACAAAGCATCCCACCTATTAAAATAAACAGAAAGAAATAAAAAGAGGCAAACAATTATACGGCAAGTCTGTTCTTTAATGGCTAAATCTAAACAAAAAAGTTATGCATATACGTACATGGTGTTATGCTGTGCTTTGCCTGTCCTTGCCGATAACGTTGCCTGCACAGAAAGAGCACAAATACCTGGATCACGCATTACCGGAAGCGTGGCAGGAAAACGACAGTGATTTTCAACAGACATTACCGGTAGACGACCAGTGGTGGAAAAACTTCAACGATCCCACACTGGACTCGCTGATAGAAGTAGCCGTAAAGCAAAATTACTCCGTACTGATGGCAGCAGACCGTATCGCTATGGCAAAAGCCAATCTGCGCATACAACAGGGCAGCTATTCGCCGACCCTGGGACTCGCTGCCGGCTGGACCCGGCAACAAAGCAGCGGCCATACGAGCAGCCTGCCGCAGACAACGACCCAATACGGCGATGCCGCCCTGTCCATGAACTGGGAGATCGATGTATTCGGAAGCATCCGCAACCGCGTAAAGGCCCAAAAGGAGAACTTTGCAGCTTCCAAAGAGGACTATAACGCCGTGATGGTCTCCCTTTGCGCACAGGTGGCATCCGCCTACATCAACTTGCGGGAACTGCAACAGGAAGTGGAAGTGGTCAAAAAGAACTGCCTGTCGCAACAGGCGGTCGTCAAGATCACTGAAAAAAGGTACGAAACAGGGCTTGTCTCAAAATTAGATGTCGCACAGGCCTTATCCGTCTACTACGACACAAAAGCCTCTCTCCCCATGCTGGAAGCCGGAATCATCCAGTACACAAACGCTTTGGGCGTACTGATGGGACTTTATCCCTGGGACGTCCGGGAAATCATGGAAACACGGAAGCCATTGCCGGAATACATCGAGACAATCGGCATCGGCATTCCCGCAAACCTGCTACTACGCCGGCCGGACATCCGGGCGGCTGAACGCCTGGTAAACGCACGGGCGGCATCGCTCGGCGCCTCCAAATCAGACTGGTGGCCGAAAGTTTTCGTCAAAGGGTCGGTGGG
>NZ_MNQY01000025.1:0-2129 GCF_001915675.1 Parabacteroides sp. merdae-related_45_40
GAGGTGCATCGTACTTTGATAGTTTCTCTTGTAAAAGTTTCATATTATAATTAACAGAGAATGATTTTCTCGCTACGTTGTTATTCTAAAAGAACCCAGATCTGCTTACTACTATAATATTTATGTTTCGGCAAATCCAGCTGCAAAAGTAGTAAAAAAATAACTTATAGTAGCCGAAATGCTTTAAAAGTTTTACAAAAGCATTATTTTTGTCCTCTCAAAGTAAGTAACAGCAAGAATGGAGGGACAAACAATCAATATACAGGCCATTATAAATCCGATTTCGGGTGTCGGTTCGAAAAGAAAGATTCCGAAAATGATTGAAACCGCCTTTGCGGGCGGAAATTGTTGTGTGGAAATTTCTTTTACAGAATATCCCGGACATGCCAGCGAACTGACGCGGAAAGCCCTTGATAAAGGGGCCAATTGCGTGATTGCGGTCGGGGGAGACGGAACTGTGAACGAGATTGCCCGTGCCATGCTCCACTCAGGTGCGGTGCTGGGGATTATCCCGAAAGGTTCCGGCAATGGTTTGGCGCGTGAATTGCATATTCCGATGGATGTACGCCGGGCGATTGATCTGATTGTAAAGGGGCATGTTTCGACAATCGACTGTTGCAAGGCGAACGGACGTGTCTTTTTTTGTACCTGCGGAGTCGGCTTTGATGCAGCGGTCAGCCAAAAGTTTGCCGGGGAGAAACGCCGCGGTTCGCTTACCTATATAAAAAATACGGTGGAAGAATATCTGAGCTACAAACCCGAACCTTATGAACTTTTGATCGATAACCAGACGGTTAAGGAAAAGGCGTTTTTGGTGGCTTGCGGGAATGCTTCGCAGTATGGTAACAATGCGTTTATCGCTCCGCATGCCAATATCCAGGATGGCAAAATGGATATTACAATCCTTTCCCCTTTCGGTCCGCTGGACATTGCACCGTTGGCTATTCAGTTGTTTACGAAACAGATCGACCGTAACAGCAAGATCAAGACATTCAAAGGAAAAGAGGTGACTATCATCCGTCAGAATCCAGGAGTCATGCATCTGGACGGAGAGCCGATCATGGCGGACAGCCGGATCGAAATCTCCGTTCTTCCCAAATCATTGAACGTATTGACTCCGGAAACTGTTTCTTTTACGGAGGAGGTACAGAATCTGTTTGGTGAAGTAACCCGTTTTTTCGATAAGAAACTCCCTTACATCTTTAGATAAAAGTCTTTGGTTAGATTGATATATTCGTCAGTATACCGATGTCTTGCAATCTCGATGGTCAGCCGATCGGAGAAGGCGGGAGAGGCGGGTGGCTCTGATGTCTGTTCGGCCAACAGTCGTTTCGGTTGTGCATCGGGTACGGGGATGACGGAGACTTCCTTCGAAAGAAATAGATTTTGTGTTTGAATACAATCCGTAAGACGATCTTTCTGGTCGTAAGGCAGGATAAGGGCAATACGTCCTTGTGGGGCAAGCAGTTTGCGACTGTACTGCAACAAATCTTCTAATGTCAGCGTATCGGTGTGGCGGGCCGTGTTCCGTTGTAGGTTCGGGCATTTCAATGAATCGACGAAGTAAGGAGGGTTGGATACAATCAGGTCATATAGATGCGTGCTGGCTTGTGCAAAATCGACCAAGTCGGAATGAAAGACATTTATCCGTCCTGCAAAAAGGGAAGATTCTGCATTTTCTTGTGCTTGAAGACAGGCATCGGCTTCTATGTCGATAGCGTCGATAGCCGCCTTGCTGCGTTGAGCCAGCATCAGGGCGATCAGTCCGGTCCCTGTCCCGATGTCCAGTATGCGGTTGCACGATTCCGTTCCGGCCCATGCACCGAGCAGAACACCGTCGGTTCCTACTTTCATTGCACATTTATCATGACGTATGGTAAATTGTTTGAATTGGAAAAAAGGATTTGACATAGTAATTGACAATTGTTTTGTGCAAAAGTAATCGGAATTGAGTTAAAAATAGTAACTTTGGCACGTTTATTGTATGAAATAGAATTGCGGGCGATAAAGGAATATTCCGCAACTATGATAAAGAATATATGAAGAAAGATAAAGTAACGATGTTTGCCGAGGAGTCGTATAACGACTTGGATGATAATATTGGTATCGTAATGCCTATCCTCACAGAT
>NZ_MNQY01000026.1:0-3244 GCF_001915675.1 Parabacteroides sp. merdae-related_45_40
TATAACATTTTCCAATGCGTTTTTCCAAGAAGCAACAGTCCGGCTCGACCCTTCTTTTTTTCATTTTCTGAAAGAGAATCCTGTCGTCACGCTACCTGCCGAACGTACACGCACCATTAACGGACTCATCATTGCACTGGAAGACCTCTATAAAGATAAAGAAAACTGTTTCCGACTACAAATCCTTCGCAACTACACGCAAAGTTTCCTTTTGGACATTTACGATAAGACACATTGTATCTTCAAGCAGAACCACCCGGGAGGAATCAACCGGTAGGAAGATTTGTTCAAACGATTTATCCAGTTGATACACAAACACTGCCTCAGCCAGCGCGAAGTTTCATTTTACGCAAAAAAATGTTCATCCCCCCCGCTATCTATCCGCCATCGCGCAAGCCGTCTCCGGAGAAACAGCAAAAAACATCATCGATAAACATGTCATACTCGAAATAAAAGTATTGCTGGAATCGACAGACTTAACATACAGGAAATAGCCAACCGCCTCCAGTTTCCGGATCAGTCGCTTTTCGGCCGGTATTTCAAGAGACATACCGGCACTTCTCCGCAATACTACAGGCGTAAACTCGGTTAGCCGGAGCCTGTTCCACAAGCACGGAACAAAAGTTTCCGGCGTATGAAACTTTTGTTTCCTAACCTGCGAAATTGTTTTTCTCTCCTACCTTGCCAAATTATTCAAAGATTCATCGTATATTTGTCGTTAGGTTTAAAACCTTGTAAACTGTATATTAACAAGATTAATTCTATTAGTAAATGGGAAGAATATTAGTTATTGGTGCAGGGGGCGTTAGTACCGTTGCTGTTAAGAAGATTGCGATGAATGCAGATATCTTTACCGATATCATGGTTGCCAGCCGCACAAAAAGCAAATGCGACCGGATTGCCGCCGATATTAAGAATGTAAAGGTACAAACAGCACAGGTTGATGCAGACAACGTGGAAGAACTCGTTACCTTGTTCAATTCCTTCAAACCAGACTTAGTAGTAAACCTAGCTTTGCCCTATCAGGATCTCCACATCATGAATGCCTGCCTAGCATACGGTGTCAGCTATCTCGACACGGCCAATTACGAACCGCTGGACGAAGCTAAATACCAATACAGCTGGCAGTGGGCATACAAGAAACGTTTCGAAGATGCCGGTCTGACTGCTATCCTGGGTTGTGGATTCGATCCGGGCGTAACAGGCGTATATACGGCTTATGCGGCCAAACATCACTTCGATGAAATACAATATCTGGATATTGTAGACTGTAATGCAGGAGACCATCACAAAGCATTTGCGACTAATTTCAACCCGGAAATCAATATCCGCGAGATTACCCAACGAGGAAAATATTTCGAGGACGGAGAATGGAAAGAAACAGATCCGTTGTCCATACACAAACCGTTGAACTATCCGAATGTCGGTCCAAGAGAGTCCTACCTAATGTACCACGAAGAGTTGGAAAGCCTGACCAAAAACTTCCCGACAATTAAGCGTGCCCGCTTTTGGATGACTTTCGGACAGGAATATCTGACTCATTTACGCGTGATCCAGAACATCGGTATGTCCCGCATCGATCCGATTATGTATAATGGACAGGAAATCGTTCCGATCCAATTTTTGAAAGCCGTGTTACCAAATCCGGGGGATCTGGGTGAAAACTATACAGGCGAAACTTCCATTGGTTGCCGCATCCGTGGTATCAAGGATGGAAAAGAAATGACCTACTATATTTACAATAACTGTAGCCACCATGCCGCTTACCTAGAAACAGGAGCACAAGGTGTAAGCTACACGACCGGCGTCCCGGCGATGATCGGGGCCAAACTGTTCATACAGGGAGTTTGGAAAAAACCAGGGGTTTGGAACGTAGAAGAGTTCGATCCCGATCCATTCATGAAGGAACTGAACGAACAAGGTCTGCCTTGGCACGAACTGTTCAATATAGATCTAGAACTGTAAACAATGGACAATTGATAATTGACAATTATATTAATATCCTTTTTAATTGTCAATTGTCAATTATCAATTAACTAAATGGCTCGTAATATTTACAACATACTACGTCTTGGTACACAAACTAGCTTGTAACTTCCGCTGTAAGATGTGTTATTTCAGCGACGAGCAGAAAAGGAAAAGTCTGCGAGGAACCTTGAAATATGAAGAGATAGAAGCCATTGCCGGAAGTCTGTTCCATCGTGCTCTGAAACTTCAAGTCGGCTGCGGAGCGGAACCGACTTTACACAAGGACTTGGTAAAAATCATTGCACTGGGCAAACGATACAACGTCCCTTACGTTTCACTCACGACAAACGGGAACCTGCTGACAAAAGAACTGTTAGCCGCTGCCGTAAAAAACGGATTAGATGAGTTGACACTCTCGGCACATGGTTTTACACGCGAAACGTACGAGTATCTGATGACAAACGGTAAATTCGATTTGTTCTGCAAGCTGCTCGCCAACGTCACAGAAATAAAAAAACAGTATCCGCAGTTCAAGTTACGCATCAATTATACGATTAACAACAACAATATCGAAGAACTAAGCCGGATATGGGAGGTCGTCGGCGATGAACTGGATATCCTGCAACTCCGTCCGATACAGAAGATAGGAGAAAGCGAATATAGGGATTTCGACCTGACCAATATCCATGCGAGATATGATGCCGTACTGGTTCCGCTAATAGAAGAATGCCGCCGCAGGCATATCACCTGCCTGGCTCCCAACAAGCAGAATATCATCGTGCTGGAGGAAAACGAGGCGGAAGATAACAGCATCGAAAAGATTACATACTGCTATGTTTCTCCCCAGGAATGCTGGCAAGATGATTTCGATTACCGGACGGAGACATTCGAGTCATATGCTGCTGCCCATATGGGAAGAAAACTGCTTTGGAAGGTCTTCGGACGAAAAGCCCGCCGGAAAGCGGATGTAACACGCAAGATGAACTATAATATCAAGTAAAATAAATATATGGCAATACAAATAGGAGATAAAGCACCCGAAATTCTGGGACTTGACCAGAACGGGAAAGAGATAAAGCTGAGCGATTTCAAAGGTAAGAAGTTAGCTCTCTATTTCTATCCGAAAGACAACACTAGCGGTTGTACAGCAGAAGCGTGCAGTCTACGGGACGGTTATAAGGAATTGCAAGCTGCTGGCTACGAAGTAGTGGGTGTCAGCAAAGACAGTGCCAAGTCTCATCAGGGATTTATCGCAAAACAGGAACTCCCTTTCAGC
>NZ_MNQY01000027.1:0-2050 GCF_001915675.1 Parabacteroides sp. merdae-related_45_40
ATGCTCGACCAGATCGGAAAACATTCGGGTATCGATTTGACGGTACGGGTGAAAGGAGATCTGGAAGTAGACGAACATCATACGATAGAGGATACGGCTATTGCGCTTGGAGAAGCTTTGTTAAAGGCTTTAGGCGACAAGAGGGGGATCGAACGCTACGGTTACTGTCTGCCGATGGACGATTGTCTGTGCAGTGTGGCGCTTGATTTCGGCGGACGTCCCTGGTTAGTCTGGGATGCAGCCTTTCACCGTGAGAAAGTAGGGGATATGCCGACCGAAATGTTCTTGCATTTCTTTAAAAGCCTGAGCGATGCCGCCCGCATGAACCTGAACATTAAAGCGGAAGGCACAAACGAGCACCATAAGATCGAAGGAATCTTCAAGGCTTTGGCCCGCTCCATCAAGATGGCTATCCGCCGCGACATCTACAGGTATGAACTGCCGAGTACAAAGGGAACTTTGTAAATTAAGAATTAAAAATTAAGAATTAAAAAATTACGGTCGATGATATTTTTTAATTCTTAATTTTTAATTTTCAATTTACTCCGCGTTCGGTCCTTCCACATAGAGCTTGCCGTTCTCATCGATTCCCATCTTGTCGATAAAGACAACTCGCTCGTTTCCTGTTTTCTGAGTGTAACCGTGATAAACGCAATACATCTGCTTGCCGTCTTTCGACCAGGTCACGCTGTTATGCCCCGTACCGGTAACGATGCCTCCCTGCTCCACATTCTTTTGTAGCACAGGATTATCGTTCGATTTGACAAACGGGCCGAGCGGACTTTTTGCTGTTGCATAGCCGACAGCATAATTCTTTCCTTTATAATAGTTGGCCGAATACATCATATAGTAGGTATCGCCTTTTTTCATCGTATAAGGACCTTCCGTCCAACGGCGGTTGATCTCACCGGAAGTAACGGAGCGGCTTTCCCATTCGGATTGCGTGTCGTCCAGTTTTACTGGCGGACGGAGCAGCAGGACCGGTTCACCGATCACTTCTGTCAAATCCGGCTTTACCTCGATGCCATATATCCAGCTTTCCTCTATCTCGTCGAACTTCCCTTCTTTTTTAGCCTTTTCGGCAATTTCGCTTTCCACCGGATGTTTGTAGCAACAACGGGAAAAATACAGATAGGTCCGTCCATCCTCGTCGTCGATCAGGTTCCCGTCGATAACCGGATAGCCCGGATCAAACAAAGGTTTGTCGAATAATTCCTTGAAAGGTCCTGTCGGTTTATCTGCAACGGCCACTCCGATACGGAAATTTTCCAATTCGTTAGTCGGATTTTCTTTCCAGTCGGCACTGTACAGCATATAGAACTTGCCACCACGTTCGTACACCTCCGGCGCCCAGAAGTTGGCGACTCCCCATGATCCCGGAACATTGCCCCGGAATACCTGTCCTTCGGCTTTCCAGTTTACCAAGTCGGGGGAGGAATACACACTGAAGCCGTCGACGGCGCCTCCGCCTGTTCCATACATGTAGTATATGCCGTCCGAAGCCAGCAGTACATAAGGATCACCAAACTGTACGGGAAGGGGATTGGTATGCACGATACTCTTTTCCTGTTGTTCCTTCTGCACTTTGTGTACGCAGGAAGAAAAAGCTAATACAGCTGAAAGCAGTATTACAAATTGTTTCATTTGTCTCATAGAATGTCTGTAAAATTAAAAACACATAATAAAGTGGTGACAAATATACAAAATTGAAATTATTTCCTTTCCTTTGATGTCCGATTTAAGCAGAAAAAAGAGTATGGTTAGAAATATATTGATAGCATTTTGTGTGATCCTGTTCGTCTCGTGCAGCAAGGACACGGAATCCAAGTTGTTCGGTAAATGGCAATTACAGAAGGTAGAAGCAAGCGGTAACGTGCAGAATGTCGATACGGTTTATTTTAATTTTGAACATTCTTTGTTTATGTACCAGGTGTACGTTACGGAAATCGACTCTTTCCGCCATCAATATGGCTACAACACGTTGGAAGGTGAAAAAACATTGCTGCTGGAATTAGAGAATGATCCGAGGCCGATCAGTAAATTCCTGCCT
>NZ_MNQY01000051.1:0-17634 GCF_001915675.1 Parabacteroides sp. merdae-related_45_40
GTGCAAGATGTTTATTGTGCCAACAGATAGCTTTTGAAAGTCTCGAAGTCCTTTTCCATCCCTACGCTTTGCTTTTCTCCTTGCATGAAGGCTTTTAGTTTGGCGGGGATTTCGATGTCGGCATCCAGTATTTTGTCTACCGTCCCTTTGAACTTGGCGGGATGGGCGGTTTCGAGGAACAGGCCGGTTTCGTTCGGAGCCAGTTTGTTATCGATTAAAGCCTGGTAACCGCAAGCACCGTGAGGGTCTAACACGTAGCCCGTTTCGTTGTAAACTTGCTTCATGGTAGCCCCGATCTCTTCGTCTGTGAAACGGTAACCGCTGATCAGCTGGCTGATTTCCGCGTGCGGGTTGCCGTTCTTGCCGTACAAGTCCAGGATGCGGGCGAAGTTGCTCGGATCACCGACATCCATCGCATTGGCGATGGTCGGAACGGAGGGACGCGGCGTGTAAACCCCCGTGTGCAGGTATTCCAGGAACACGTCGTTGCGGTTGTTGGCAGCCACGAAACGTTTGATCGGCAACCCCATCCGATGTGCAAACAAACCAGCTGTGATATTGCCGAAGTTTCCACTGGGGACGGATACAATCAGTTGGTCCGCTTTGCCTATTTTATCCAGTTGCGCATACGCGTTGAAGTAGTAGAAAGATTGCGGAAGGAAACGTGCCACATTGATGGAGTTGGCTGATGTCAGCTTCATGTGGCGGTTCAACTCTTCATCCATAAAGGCGGACTTGACCAATGCCTGACAGTCGTCGAACGTCCCGTCTACTTCCAGTGCCGTGATGTTTTGTCCAAGCGTAGTGAATTGGCATTCCTGGATCGGGCTTACTTTTCCCTTCGGATAGAGCACGTACACATGAATACCCGGTACGCCGAGAAAACCGTTTGCAACAGCGCTTCCCGTATCACCGGAGGTGGCCACCAACACGTTCACCTGCTTCAATCCTTCTTTTTTAATGAAATAGCCTAACAGGCGGGCCATGAAACGTCCCCCTACGTCCTTGAAAGCCAAAGTCGGGCCGTGGAATAGTTCGAGGCTGTAGATATTGTCGCGTACAGGGACGACCGGCGTCTCGAACGACAGCGTGTCCCGGACGATTGCATCGAGCGTTTCCGGTTCTATATCTTCCCCGAAGAAAGCCTGTGCTGCCGTACAGGCGATTTCATGGAATGATTTGTTTTTGAGACCGGAGATCGTATCCTTGTCCAAAGGCCGGATATGTTCCGGCATATATAAACCTTTGTCACCGGCAAGGCCTTTTACGACGGCTTCTTCCAGTGAGGCAAGCGGAGCTTGTTTGTTCGTGCTGTAATATTTCATAATAATTCTTTTATAAATTCGTCTTTCTCTAATATGCCATGTTTCCCTTCCAGTACGGAGAACTCGTCGAAACGCGTCACACTGTCGGGCTCCTGTCCCGGTTTATAGATAAGGAAAGGGACGGGAGTATTCGTATGTGTACGGATGGCACAAGGAGTCGGATGGTCGGGCAGGACGGCAATTGCTACCGGTTCATCCCATTTCTGCAATTCCTCGAAGAGGATACCGATGGCTCGTTTGTCCAGGTTTTCGATGGTCCGGATTTTCAGATCTACATCTCCTTCGTGTCCGGCTTCGTCGCTGGCTTCGACATGAAGATAAACGAAATCGTTTGTTTTCAGTGCTTCGAGGGCGGCATGCGCTTTTCCTTCGTAGTTCGTGTCGTAGAGTCCGGTGGCACCTTCCACGTCGATTACTTCCAGGCCGGCATAAACGCCTATGCCTCGTATCAGATCGACGGCCGAGATGACGGAACCCTGCTTGAAGCCATACATTTTCTGCATGGTTTGCATAGCCGGACGATATCCCGGCGACCAGGGCCATATGCTGTTTGCCGGGTCTTTCCCGGCAGCGATGCGCCGGAGGTTGACGGGGTGGTCTTTCAGTATCTCCTGCGATTGCAGGATCAGGTTGTTCAGCAGATCGGCGGTTTCCTGTGCTTCGGGTGCTTCCGGTTTGATCATCAGGGGACGGAAGGGATGTAGAGGCACATCGTGTGGCGGAGTGCAGTCCAGGCGCTTATCGCCTCCTTTCACAATCAACAGGTGGCGGTAAGACACACCGGTATAGAAATGTATGTGGTCGGACCCTAATTTCTCATTTAGAAAGCGGATCAGCTCGTCCGCTTCCTCTGTGGTGATATGGCCGGATGAATGATTCTTCAGGATATCGCCCTCCACGCAGATCAGGTTGCAGCGCATGGCCATTTCACCTGGTTTCAGGTCATATCCGATACTGGCCGCTTCCAGCACGCCCCGTCCTTCGTAGACGGTCGGGAGGTCGTAGCCCAGCACTGCCATGTTCGCCACTTCGCTTCCCGGATGGAAACCGTCGGCAACGGTCTTCATTCGTCCGGTAACGCCCATTTCGGCCAGTTTGTCCATATAGGGAGTGTCCGCATACTGCATTGGTGTCTTGCCGCCCAAGGCCTCTATCGGCTCATCGGCCATACCGTCTCCCAAGATGATGATACTTTTCATAATTCTCTTCTAATAATTGTCAATTGTCAATTATCAATTGTTTAACGGATGTTAGCGATCGAAATAATATCGGCGAAGACTCCAGCCGCCGTGACATCGGCTCCGGCTCCATAGCCTTTGATGATCATAGGATACTCGTGGTATCGTTCGGTAGAGATCATGATGATGTTGTTGCTGCCCTCCAGTTCGTAGAACGGGTGGTGGGCATCCACTTCCTGCAAACCGACTTCGCATGCCCCGTTTTCCATCTTGGCGACGAAGCGGAAACGCTTGTCTTCCGCTTCCAACTGCTGGCGCTTCTCTTCGAACCGGGCATCTAGGCCCTGTATGTTACGCCAAAAATCGTTCAACGAGCCTTCAAAATAGCTTTCGGGAATGAAAAGGTTGCGTTTCACATCTTCCTGTTCTACCTTGTATCCGGCTTCACGTGCCAGGATTACCAGCTTGCGGATCACGTCTTTCCCGCTCAGGTCGATGCGGGGGTCCGGTTCGGAATATCCTTCTTCTTTAGCCATCATGATCGCTTTGCTGAAAGGAATGTCCGCACTCAACGTATTGAAGATATAGTTGAGCGTTCCGGAAAGGACAGCCTCCAGTTTCAGGATATGGTCGCCGCTGTTGATCAGGTCGTTCATCGTGTTGATGATCGGCAGTCCGGCCCCTACGTTCGTTTCGAACAGGAACTTGATGCCGCGGTGACGGGCTGTTTCTTTCAGTTTGATATAGTTTTCGTATGAAGAGGATGCAGCGATCTTGTTTGCCGCAACGACCGATACGTTATTGTTCAGCAATTCTTCGTACAGATCGGAGACCGCCTGGTTGGCCGTGCAGTCCACGAACACCGAGTTAAAGATATTCATCTTCAGGATTTCTTCTTTCAGATGTTCGGGCGAACTTTCCTGTCCGTTCTTTTTCAGTTCGTCAATACAGGTTTCCAGGTTCAACCCTTCGCGGCAGAAAATGGCATGCTTGCTGTTAGCTATGCCGACCACATTCAGTTTCAGCCCGTTCTGCTGCATCAGTTTCGGTTGCTGGATGCGGATCTGTTCCAACAGGTTGCCTCCGACCGTACCGACACCCGCTATGAAAAGGTTTAACACTTTGTATTGGGAAAGAAAAAAGGAGTCGTGGATCGAGTTCAATGCCTTGCGCAGGTATTTCAGCTTGATGACGAAAGAAATGTTCGTTTCGGAAGCCCCCTGTGCGCAAGCGATTACGCTGATACCTGCGCTGCCCAGTGTTCCGAACAACTTGCCGGCTATACCCGGAGTACGTTTCATGTTTTCGCCTACGATAGCGACAGTGGCCAGATCCTTTTCTGCTACCGTGTCGCTCATATCACCCTGGGCGCGTTCGAGTGCGAATTCTTCGTCCAATACTCTAACTGCCAGGTCTGCATCTGCATTCCGGACGGCAAATGTCGTATTGTTTTCCGAGCTGGCCTGTGATACCATAAACACGCTGATGCCATTCTTTGCCAATGTCTTGAAAATACGATAGTTGACGCCGATAACACCCACCATGCCCAGACCTTGCACCGTGATCAGGCACGTGTCGTTGATGGAGGAAATACCTTTGATCATCGCCTTGCTGTCATCCTGCACCCGTTCTTTGGAGATATAAGTACCCCTTGCAGTCGGGTTGAAGGTATTCAGGATGCGGATCGGTATGTTTTTGTGATAAACCGGATAGATCGTCGGAGGATAAATCACTTTTGCTCCGAAGTTGCATAATTCCATCGCTTCCGTGAATGTCAGTCGGTCGATGACATAAGCCGAACTGATCACACGCGGATCGGCCGTCATGAAGCCATCCACATCCGTCCAGATCTCCAGCCTGCGGGCATTAAGTGCTGTTGCCAGGATAGAGGCCGTATAGTCGGAGCCTCCGCGTCCGAGGTTAGTCACTTCTCCTTCCTTGCTGGAAGATATAAAGCCGGGAACCAGAGATACTTTAGGCAGCGGGTCGAATGTTTCTTCGATCAGGCGGTTTGTCAATTCGAAATCGACGATATGCTTGTTGAACTGTTTGACCGTTTTGATGAATTTGCGCGAGTCGAACAGTTTGGCCTCGTTTATCACGTTCGAAACGATCAGAGAGGAGATACGTTCGCCGTAGCTGACGATCGTGTCGGAAGTTTTGGCCGACAAGTCGTTGATGAGGTACACACCTTTGTAAATATTACCCAGTTCGTCGAGCAAAGCCATCACTTGCTTCTGCACTTCGATCCGTTTTGTTTTGTCGGGGATAACACCTTGTATGACGTCGAGATGGCGGGCTACGATTTCGGAAAACTCTCTTTCATAAGCTACGTCTCCGTTCGTCGCCATCGAGGCTGTCTTCAGCAGTTTGTCCGTGATCCCTCCTAAGGCGGATACTACGACGATTACAGGCTCTTCAATGGCCTCTACTATCTTCTTTACACTCAGGATGCTATCCACGGAACCTACGGATGTTCCGCCGAATTTCAATACTTTCATCGATATGTATTTATTTAGTTGACAATCGGTAATCGACAATTGGCAGTTTAAAAACAAAACTGCATGCCGGTTTGAGAATGTCAGTTATTTACTGATTATTGATTGATTTGAAAAAAAGAAACGCAAGTGCAATGTGAGAATTGCAACAACGCGGGACGTGGTCTCCGCATTTGTCTATTTGTATATGCTAAACCCCCCAAGGGGTCATTGTCAGTGCCCAGGTATGATATGTGAAACCTGTTAATGTCATTTGCGATTTTCCTTGTGTTTATATTTACGTCGGCAATATTACGCATTATTTTTCAAATGCAAGCATTTTTTTGCCTGAAAGTTGAAATTTGACAGAAAAAAGTTCGATATCACGCCAAAAAGAAGGACGTAGTTCTAACAGGACTTGGCGGGACGATGTTTTAGCCGGTTTTCCTGGCCATCGGAACGGAAGATTATAAAACCATCCTACTTGCATGAGGGTATAGATTCGGTAGAAAAAAAGCCTGGAAAAAGCTTTCCTGATGGTCTTGTTATTTTACAATCTGAATATTTTTTAGCCTTTCCGATTAAAAAATATATTATTTTAGTTTGATTAATTATAAATTTAATATATTTGCATCTATTAGTGTGTCGAATACAATGTCCTGTTAGAACTACGTCCTTTGATTGAGGATCATTATGCTTTCTATACCTTAAATTAAAAGGAAACGTTTTTATAGGCCAATGTGGTTATACTTGAATGTATCATTTAAATCTATTGATTATGAAAAGGTTCTTTTGGGTTCTTTTTGTGATGTCCTTATGGGGGCATTTGCTGATGGCGCAGGAAAAGGCTGTGTCAGGTATCGTAGTTTCTACCGAAGACGGCTTGCCGATGATCGGGGTGGCTGTCGTAGACAAGCAGACGATGAATGGCGTAACCACCAACGAAAAAGGAGAGTTTTCGATGACCGTTTCTCCTCGTACGAAAACACTGCATCTCTCTTACTTGGGATATAAGACAAAGGAAGTTACCATTTCCGGCCGTAGCATGAAGATCGAAATGGAGCCGGACATGGTAGCTATCGACGAGGTGATGGTTGTTGCTTATGGTACAGGAAAGAAGTCGACCTTTACAGGATCGGCCAGCGTGGTCAAAAAAGAATCGCTGGAGAAGATCAAAGCATCCAATGTAACCCAGGCTTTGCAAGGGCAAAGCAGCGGTGTGCAGGTGTTGAACAATTCCGGTGAGCCGGGCGAAGATGCGACGATCATGATCCGTGGTATCGGTTCCATGAACGCATCCAGTTCCCCGCTTTATGTGGTCGACGGAACGGCTTATGACGGTTACCTGAATGCTATCAACCCGAACGACATCGAGTCCATGACTATTCTGAAAGATGCCTCGGCCACCGCCTTGTACGGCTCTCGCGCAGCCAATGGGGTCGTGATGATCACAACGCGTAAGGGCGCAAGCGAGAAAGGGCAGATCAATTTCCGTTCAACTTGGGGATTCTCCAGTTTGGCTGTAGGGTTGCCGGATCAACTGTCACCTGACCAACTATCGCAATTGACTTGGCGTGCTTTGTATAATGGCTATCTGGATTCAGGTTATCGGGACGAAGATTCCCGTTCCTATGCGTCTTATTATGTGATGGGTGAGTTCGGTAATAACCCTTATAACATTGATATGCCGGTCGGGACAGATGGGAAGATGGATCCCGATGCCAAGTTGAATTATTGGGGAGATTGGAGAAACGCTTTGTTGAAATCCCGTCTGCGTCAGGAATATACGATAGACTTCAGTGGTAAGAATAAAAAAGCCGACTACTTTATATCAGCCGGTTACCTGAACGATAAAGGTGTATTTTCTATCCAGCGTTTCGAACGCTATTCAACACGGGCAAACTTGAACTATAATGTAAACAAATGGTTGAAGGTCGGAACCAACATCAGTTTGTCTCATAGCGTGCGCGAAGGGTCTGCCAGTGATCAGACTGTATGGCTTTTGCGTACGATGCCGACAGTGTATCCTATTTATGAATGGGACAGTGCGACGAATGCCTACAGATTGGACAAGAACGGCAATCGTATTTTTGACTACGGAAACTACCGTACATCCTGGAGTGGGACTAACCCGTTGGCTGATGATACCTATAACAAGTCTCCTTGGACACATGACGATGTTTCCAATCGTACCTATTTTGAAATAACATTCATCCCGGGATTGAAGTGGCGTACCAATTTCAGCGTGGATTTTTATCAGTATAATTATGATGGCTATGTAAACAGCGAATATGGCTTTGCTGCCGGTTATAAAGGTTCAGCCTATAAGGAAAGCGACCGGAATCTTTCTTATACGATCAACAACCTGTTGACTTATGAGAAATCTTTCGGGGATCATTCTTTGTCCGTTTTATTGGGACAGGAAGCCTATGCTTTGGAATATAAGTTGTTATCTGCTGAAAAGCAGGGATTTCCTTTTCCAGGTGTTACGGAGATCGGTTCGGCAGCCGTGATGAGCAGCATGAATTCTTACACCGACAAATACCGTCTGTTAAGCTGGTTGAGCCGTGTCGAATATGATTATAAAGACCGTTATTACATTTCCGGCAGCTTCCGTACGGACGGCTCTTCCCGTTTTCATCCCGATAATCGTTGGGGGCAATTCTGGTCTTTAGGTGGTTCATGGAGAATATCCAATGAAGAATTTATGAAACCTTATAGTTCCTGGTTGGATAATTTGAAACTGAAAGCCAGCTATGGTGCTGTCGGTAATGATAACTTGGGGACTTATTATGCTTATCAAGGTTTGTATGCGACAGGCATGAACAACTACCGGGATCCGGGTGTTATGGTCAGCCGTTTGTCAAACAAGGATTTGAAATGGGAGACGAATTTGCAGTTCAATGTCGGTTTGGATTTTGCCGTGTTCAATAAGCTGAGCGGTAGTGTCGAGTGGTTCAGCCGTAAGTCTAAAGACCTGTTGTTTACATTGCCGATGGCTCCGTCTACCGGCATGAGCGGTATTGACCGTAATATCGGTGACGTTAAGAACCAGGGTGTCGAATTCTCTTTGAATTATGCTGCCATATCCAATAAAGATTTTAAATGGACCATCGATTTGAACGGGACATCTTATAAGAACCGTATAACCAAGTTGCCGCAGGCCGAAGTCAATGCCGGTGTCTTCAAATGGCGTGAAGGTGAATCCCGCTATAATTTCTGGGGAATCGAGTATGCAGGTGTGAACCCTGAAACCGGAAACGACCAATATTGGAAAACGATTTACGAAACAAACGACAAAGGAGAAAAAGTCGTGAAGGAACGGGTAAAAACCGAAAATTATAATGAGGTGACAAGCGACAGCCAGCAGAAATATCTGGGCGATGCCATTCCAAAATTGTTCGGGGGCTTTACCAATAACTTCTCATATAAAGGCATCGACCTTTCTTTCATGATCTATTACAGTATCGGCGGCAAGCTGTATGACAGCGACTATGCGCAATCCATGTATTACCGGAGAGGCTATAGCATGCACCCGGATATGTTGGATTCTTGGACTCCTGAAAATCCGAATGCCGAGTTCCCTCGCTTGACCACCTACTATAATTATGCGAATTATATGAGTTCCTATACTTCCAAATTTATTTTCAACAACTCTTTTGCGAGGTTGAGGAATGTGACGTTGGGATACACGTTGCCTAAAAATTTCACGAAGAAGTTCCAGGTCAATTCATTACGCTTGTTCGTCCAGGGGGATAACTTGGTTACGATTGGTAGTGCAGCCCGTCGTGGTACGGACCCGGAACAAAGCATATCCGGAACGACCGCCAACCGGTTCCCGGTGACGAAGTCCGTTTCATTCGGTCTGCAACTTAATTTGTAAGAAGTCTAATTAAATAAATGATGAAGAATATGAAATCAAAGAACTATATATTGTCGGTTTTGGCTATAGGTCTCATGACGGGAAGTATGGTTTCCTGTAGTGATTTTTTGGATACGAAACCATCGACATCTGTCGATGATACGGATGTCTTTCAAACAACTTCCGGCGCACAGTCTGCTTTGAATGGTTGTTACTATCAAATGCGTGCCTATGGTAGCGGGGGAGCTAACCGGGGTGACGACTACGGTATACCTTCTATCCAGATGATTTCGGACATGTGCGGTGAAGATGTGATGAATAATGGTAGTGGATGGTATTTATATAACTATAATTATTGGGGAGAAACTCAAGCTAATATATTCCGTACAGATCAGTTGTGGACCTTCCATTACCGGTTGGTCAATAACTTGAATTCCGTAATCACTTATGTCGATGATTCGGAAGGCGAAGATATGGATAAGCAATATATCAAAGGGCAGGCTTTGGCTTTGCGCGGATGGGCCTATTTCGATTTGGCCCGCTTGTATCAGCAGACTTATGCTATCGCAAAGGACATGCCGGGAGTTCCTATTTATACGGAACCGACTGTAGACGGTACACAAGGTAAACCGCGTGGAACGTTGGAAGAAACCTATCAGCAGATCTTGTCAGACCTGACGACTGCCGAATCGATGTTGGAGGGCTTTGTTCGTAGTTCCAGCTATCCGAACGTGTTTGACCAAACGGTTGTACAAGGTGTTTTGTCTCAAGTCTATCAAGTAATGAATAACTGGGCGAAATCGGAAGAATATGCTAAAAAGGTGCTGGCGGTTTATCCTTTGACGACTGCAGAAGAGTATGCAAATGGATTTAATGACCACCTTACCAAATCTTGGATTTGGGGAATTAAACAGACGGAAGAGCAGAATATGGGCGACTATTCTCCTTTTGCTATGTGGTACAACGGTGATCGTAAATGTTGGACTTTTGCAGGCTTTATCCTCTCTGATCAGTTTGTGGATTTGTTTGACGAAGATGATATTCGCTTCAAACAGTTCGAGAATTGGTCTACGGGTTCTGGCCAGACGAAAAAAGAATTCTGGATTTCTCATAAGTTCAGGGATAATGAGGACTGCCGCGGATCGATGGTTGTCATGCGTTCCGACGAAATGTTGCTGAATGCGGCGGAAGCTTGTGCGCACCAGGGAAAAGATACGGAAGCGAAAGCGCTATTGTGGCAGCTTCAGGACTTGCGTAATGCCAAGCGTACGGAAGCAAGTGGCGATGAACTGATCGAAGCTATTTTAAAAGAAAGAAGAAAAGAACTCTATGGAGAAGGTTTTTCTTTGTTTGATATGCTTCGGACGCAGAAGGGCCTGGAACGAACCGGTAACCATATGGACTGGGGGGGCTTGATCACGTTGCCCGCCAAATCATGGCGTTTCATCTTCCAGTTGCCGGGAGCCGAAATGAAGAACAACAAATCTTTAGTCGATGAAATCTGGCCGGCCGGTGACCAGAATCCGTTTGACGGGGTCTATGAACCGTGAGATTTTGGGCGGTATGTCGGAGCTACCTCCTTCTTGGTCAAAGCGATGACATACATAGTCGATGATTAAAGGAGGATTTGTATTCCCATGATCACCGGCCTGCATTTGCAGGAACGCAGGCCGCCGTTTATAGGAACGCAGGCTGGTGATTGCAGGAACGTCGGGAGACATTCCTTACGGGATTTGACACAATTGGCACATTTGACATCGGTTTGCTAAACTATATATAGGTAATAATATATATTCAGGTATATATACCTACATAGGTATATTAAATAATTAATTATTTATCTCGCGTATATATATTTCTACAACCCCATGTCAAATGTGCCAAATGTGTCATCGTTTCCCTTTCTCCATGTCTTCCCGGCTTTTGCTCTGTGTCACGAGATAAACACCTGTGAAGACCAAGACAGCCGACAGGACTTTCTGCCAGGAAAGGGTGTCCTGGCCGATCATGACGGCAATGAACGAGGCGACGATCGGCTGCACGTAGTTGTACATGCTGACTGTTGTCGGGCGGATTCTCTTCAACGACATCGGGATGAGCAGGTAGGGGAGGAACGTCGCCCCGAAGAGGACGTAGAAGATCGCGCCCAGTTCCGTGAAGTCCCAAACCTCCCGGTGGAAAGCGGGAGCGTCGAGCACATGCCGGAAGGTGAAGGGGACCAGCGTCAGTGTCGTGAAGAGGAACATCCATTTCATCATCGTGACCGATGAATAGCGCAGGGAGAGCGGTTTCGACAGAACCAGGTAGATGGCATACATCAACCCGCTGACGATCATCATCATGTCACCGTCGAGGCTGCTGATGCTGTCGATGGCATGCGTGGAGCTGAAGACAAGCAGCAGGCCGCCGCTGACCCCCATGAACACACCGAACGACTTCTTCCGGGTGATCGGCTCCTTCAGTATGACGGCGGCCAGCAGCAGGACGAAGATCGGCACGGCGGTGGCGATGATGGAGGCGTCGACTGGAGAAGAACGGTTCAGCCCGACGATGAACAATCCCTGATTGATCCCCACTCCGCAAAGGGCGCATACAAAAAGCATCCCCAAGTCTTTCAACGGCACTTTCTCTTTTACCGTGAAGAGAGACACGATCCAGAACATCACACAGGCGAAAGCCATGCGCATGATCGTAAGACCTTCGGGGGGAACGTGTGCCGGCAGCAGATATTTGGATATCGGCATGTTGACGGCAAACAGGATATTGGTTATCAATATCAGGATGTGACCTTTCAGTTTCTCGCTGTTCATGACAAGTGTTCTTATTTATAACGCTCTTTTTCCTTGATAAACCCGTTGCGGAACGCGTAAAGGAGTTTTTCGAGATCATGGATCTGTTGTTGCAGGTCCGCCCCCTTGTCTGTGTCCTTGACCATCTGGCGGTGGGAGTTCAGTTCGACGACGATGGTGGTCGAACGGATGTCTTTGCCCTCCTTGATGGCCTGGTCGGTCGACAGGAACGGTTCGTGCTGTACAAGCTGGAAGCCGCGCGAATGGTAGACCAGGGTATAACCTGCAATGCCTGTCTCCGGGTGGTAGGCTTTGGAGAAGCCGCCGTCGATGACAAGCAGTTTCCCGTTTGCCTTGATCGGGTTCTCGCCTTTGATGGAGCGTACGGGGACATGTCCGTTGATGATGTGGCGGTGCCGGCCGGTGACGCCGAACTCGTCCAGCAGCATGTCACAGACCGATTCTTCTTCTCGGAGGGAATAGTAGGCGCCTTTTTCCTCCTTCTGCACCGATTTGTCGTCGATGAAGCAGCGTTCGAAAGTCGCCATCCGGCTCTTGTCGAAGAGAGGGGAGTCCTTGCCTTCCCAAAGATACCAGATGTAATCCATCGCGAAGTCCTTCTCCGGGCTGTCGTCGGCATCGAAATAGGCGGTGCGTACCAGCTGGTCCACTTTATCCAGCAGGGCTTTGCCCTTATATTCCGTTCCTTCGATACGGATCGCCTTGAGCGTGCCGTCCGGGTTCATCGGGACGGAGGCGTGGAAGAGTAGGTTGGAGTTGCAGACCTGGTACATGCTGCCGTGCGTGAACAGGCAGCGCATGTGCTTTTTCAGTTTCTCGCTACATTCGAACGAATGCTTGATGCGCCGCATCAGTTCTTCTTCTTCGATCGAAAGGGCATAGGGGTCCTTGGCATTGAGAGTCGGCCAGTTCTTGTCTTTCAACTCGTATTCCTTTCCTTCGATACGGATCGTCCCGCGGTGGAGGTCGATATGGTGGAGCAACAGGCGGTCGTCCATCCCGAATTCCGGACGGCGGCGGATGATCTCGCCTTCCAGCTTGAACTGTATGATCGTGATCGCCTTGTGCATGCGGGCGATCAGTTGGGTTGTCTTTTCATCGAAGGTCGCATCCGATGCGTTCGTACGCGGGATGAACAGTTCGCAGGGGTCGTCTCCATAGACTTCCATGGCGAATGTCGCCAAGGGCAGGAGGTTGATGCCATAGCCGTCCTCAAGGGTTGCCAGATTGCCGTAGCGCATGCACATGCGGATCACGTTGGCGATGCTCCCCGCGTTGCCGGCGGCGGCCCCCATCCAGAGGATGTCGTGGTTGCCCCACTGGATGTCGAAGTTATGGTAGTTGCAAAGCGTGTCCATGATGATGTGGGCGCCCGGCCCGCGGTCGTAGATGTCGCCGATGATGTGCAGCAGGTCGATCGTCAGGCGTTGGATCAGGTTGCACATGGCGATGATGAAGTCATTGGCCCGGCCGGTCGAAATGATCGTGTTGATGATCTGGTCCACATAGGCGGACTTGTTCGGCTCGTCGCTCGATTCGTGGAGCAGTTCCTGGATGATGTAGGAGAACTCCTTCGGCAGGGCCTTGCGCACTTTCGAGCGCGTGTATTTGGACGAGACGTTCCGGCAGACGCGCACCAGTTGGTTCAGTGTGATCAGATACCAGTCGTCCAGGTCTTTTTCGCGTTGCCGGATCAGTTCCAGTTTTTGTTCCGGATAGTAGATCAGCGTGCAAAGCTCTTTCTTCTCGAAGTCGCGCAGCGTGTTGCTGAATATCTCGTTCACTTTGCGCTTGATTGCACCGGAGGCATTTTTCAGCACATGGTTGAAAGCCTGGTGCTCGCCGTGGATGTCGGACAGGAAATGCTCCGTCCCTTTCGGCAGGTTCAGGATGGCCTCCAGGTTGATGATTTCCGTGCTGGCGTCTGCCACCGTCGGAAAGCTGCGTGCCAGCAGCGTCAGGTAGCGCAGGTCGTTTAATACGTGTTCTGCTGTTATATCTTTAGTCATACCCTATTTTTTTTATTGTCAATCGATTGAAACGTCTCCAAAGTAACAGTCCGAGCGTGGTCAGGCTGATCGGGAAGCCGCACCAGATGCCGATGGCTCCCCAACCAAAGGTGAACCCGCACAGGTAACCGATGGGAAGTGCCAGTCCGAAGTGGCAGAAGAAAGCCATATAAGCCATGTATTTGACATCCGAGATGCCTCGCAGGGCGTTGGCGAAGAGGATTTGCAGTCCGTCGCCTGCCTGATACAGGATCACTGACCAGGCGAGCAGGGCGACCAGTTCGACCACCTCTTTTTCCGGAGTGATGATATATCCCATGATGTTGCGGAAAATCCCGATCAGGAGAACAACGATGGCTGCCGTCCCCATGACCAGATGCAGGCCGGCAAAAGATGCGTGCCGTATGGCAGGCCAGTCGTTCCGGCCCCGGAAGTTGCTTACCCGTATGGTAACCGCCGCCGCTATGCCGTAATAGACCATGAAGCCGAGCGTGGTGATCACGCCTGCCACTTGGTGGGCGGCGAGCGCCGTGCTTCCCAGCCACCCCATCATGATGACACTCAGACTAAACGAGCCTGTCTCGACTCCCATCTGGAAGCCGACCGGTAGGCCGAGGCGGACCAGGTTGCCTATGTTCGCCCGGTTGACTGTCCCTTTCTTGAACCCTTCCCTGTAAAGTTTGTAACGGGAATGCTTGGTAAACAGGACGCAGAATATCCCGAATGTCAGGATACGGCTGGCGAGTGTCGAGATACCGGCTCCGGTAAGCCCAAGTTCAGGGCATCCGAAGTTGCCGTATATAAGCAAGTAGTTCCCGATGATGTTGAGCACGTTGGCTCCTAACATGACGCACATCGGGGTGACCGTGTCTGTCGTGCCGTCGCTGAACTGCTTGAACGAGTTGAACAGCATGGCGAAAATGACCGAGAAGAGTTGCAGGATATAGTAAGGCACGATATAGGGCATCAACTCTTCCGGCTGCTTCAGGATATGGATGTTCAGAAGCAGTGTCAACATGCAGAGGCTGAGTAGCAATCCCACGATGAGGTTGATACAAAGGCTGTTTTTCAGTGTCTCGCCTGCCTTTGCATATTCTTTCTGCGCAAAATACCCTCCGATGATGGGAGTCAGTCCATAGGAAAATCCCATCCCCGCGATGAACACGAGGTTGAAGAAGTTGTTGACAAACGAGGCGGCAGCCAGCTCGGCCGTACTGTGATGCCCGACCATGATGTTGTCGGCAAAGCCTACAACAATAATGCCCAGCTGTCCCAACATGATCGGGACACCCAGGCGTATCGTTTCTTTGTAATGTTCCTTGTAAACCGAAAGTTGCATCATTCCAAAACCTCTACCGACTTGATTACTACATTTTCCGTCGGGCGGTCTTGCTTATTTGTCTTTACTTGCTGGATCGCGTCTACTATGTCCAGGCCTTCCACCACTTCGCCGTAGACGGTGTACTGGTTGTCAAGGAAGGGCACGCCGCCGATCGTCTTGTAGGTCTCGCGCAGTTCGGAAGGCATCTTCGTCTCGTCTTTACGCTTTTCGGCCTCCAGTTCGGTCTTGCCGATCAGGGTGTCGCGGAGCACGGCGAGCTCTTCTTTGTTGCCGCTGCGGTAGAGTTCCATGATCTTGGACTTGTTCTCTGTCTGGAGGCGGTTGAAGATGGCCTGTTTCAGGCGTCCTTCCATCTGCTTTTCCATCTGGCCGAGTTCGGCTTCCGAATATTTCTTGCCCGTGACGATATAGAACTGTGAGGCTGACGATGCTTTTTCCGGGTTCACTTCGTCTCCGGTGCGGGCGGCGCACAAGGCTCCCTTTTTATGGAAATATTGGGGATAGTTGAACTCTGCCGGAATGGTATAGCCCAAGTCGCCGGCTCCTAACTGCTTGTTCATCGGGGCGTCTTTGGAAGTGACATCGCCACCTTGTACCATAAAGTCCTTGATGACGCGGTGGAACAGCAGGCCGTCGTATTGTCCGGCTTTTGCCAGCTTGATGAAATTGTCGCGGTGCTGAGGTGTATTGTTGTATAATTTGAATTTTATCTTTCCGAGTGTGGTGTCCATCACCACTAATGTTTCTTTTGTTTCCATTCTTTGTTGTTTATTTGTTGACTATCTTCATTGACTTGATTTTGATGTTCTTGACAGGACGGTCGTCTGCGTTCGTTTCGGTGAACTGGATCTTGTCGACTGCTTTCATGCCGCTTACGACTTCACCGAAAATCGTGTATTTACCGTCCAGGTGGGGCGTGCCTCCTTCCAGCATATAGGCTTGGCGTTGTTTGGGGGTGAAGGTGATGCCTTGTTCCTTCTCCATCTTGTCTAGCTCCATTTCCGTAAAGAACTTGCCGGTTACGATATAGAACTGGGTGGCCGACGAGGCGCGTTCGGGGTTCTCGTCGTCGCCTGTACGGGCGGCGGCGAACATGCCGCGTTTATGGAAATACTTCGGGTAGACGATCTCTGCCGGAATGGTGTAGTCCAGATCTCCGTCACCTAAGTGCTGTTCCATCGGGGCGTCTTTGGAATTAATGTCGCCTGCCTGTACCATGAATTGTTTGATGACACGGTGGAACAACAGTCCGTCATAGCGGTGTTCCTTCACATTTTTGATAAAATTATCACGATGTTGGGGCGTGTCGTTAAAAAGTTTCACTTTGATCTTTCCCATATCGGTGTCGATCAGTACCAGCGTTTCAACCTCTTGCGCTTGCAAATGGACGGATATCAGAGCCGATAGGGCCACTAAACATATAGCAAACAGCTTTTTCATCTTCATCTTATTTTTGTATTATGGCAACAAAAATAGTGATATTTACTCGTTAAAGCAATCATTTGACACAACCTTTTCCGTTGGCATCTGTTCAAGTTGGTAATTCATCTAAACAAAAAGCATATTTATGAAAACATTGTTGAAAAGCGCAGTTCTACTGCTCGGAATGGGATTGCTTTCTACCCATTCCCAGGCTCAGAAAGTGGTGGTTGAGGATAAAGAACCGAATTCCGTCATGTTTGTCACGATCGATAAGGCGGGCAATGAGATTATCCGGATCATGAATGCATCACAGAGTCCCCGTTTCCACGAACCGAAAGCGCCCCGTTTCCTGCTGACAGACCGGAAAGGCAAGTTTGCTCTCGGTATCGGAGGATATGTGAAACTGGCAGCCGAATATGATTTTGGCGGTATTTCCGATAATATCGACTTTTACCCGGCATTGATTCCCGGCAGAGGACAGTCGTATGTACGGAACCAGTTCCAGATGGACGCCACTACGAGCACGATCTTCCTGAAGCTGGTCGGGCATACGGATCTCTTGGGCGATTTCGTGGTGTATACGGCCGGTAACTTCCGCGGTGGAAGCGGCAAGATATTCGAGTTGAGGAATGCTTATGTGTCGGCACGAGGCTTTACGGCGGGTTACGATTACGGTTCGTTCATGGACTTGGGCAATGTGCCTGCCACGATCGACTTTGCCGGTCCTAACGGGATGTCGATCTATCATGCCACACAGATCCGTTACGAACATGCGCTTGCCAAAGGCTTGAAAGCCGGTATCGGTGTGGAAATGCCGGTTGTGGACGGCCTGACGAACGAGCATGTCAGTATCGCCAAGCAGCGGATGCCGAACTTTCCGGTCTACGTGCAGTATGGCTGGAACCCTAAAAGCCATTTCCGGGCTGCGGCTATTATCAGGAGCATGACCTACGATGATTTGACGGCTCGCAAAGCGGAATCGGAGATCGGATGGGGTGTTCTGGCTTCCGCCACTTTTAACCTGACGAATCGTTTGCAGGTCTATGGACAGGGTGTGTATGGTAAAGGTATCGGGCAGTTCCTGAACGACATGAGCTTGTTGAATGTCGATGTGGTCCCGAATCCTGAAAAAGAAGGGAGGATGCAGGTGCTCCCGATGATGGGCTGGTTTGCCGGCATGCAGTATAATTTCTCTCCGAAAGTGTTTAT
>NZ_MNQY01000051.1:17672-45596 GCF_001915675.1 Parabacteroides sp. merdae-related_45_40
GCTTCCGACCAGTACCGCTACGGACAATACCTGAACGCCACGCTTTTCTGGAACATCACGTCCGACCTGCAGGCCGGAGCCGAATATCTGCGCGGCTGGCGTACGGATTTCAACGGTGACACACGTCATGCGAACCGGGTGAATCTGGCGGTACAGTATAGTTTCTAAGAAAAACAGAACCGGTTGTTTAGGTTTTTTGTTTTTTCGCCATCATCTGTGAATTGCCTTCACCGCTTACGTTTGCCTTCATCGGAGATCAAGTCGGCCTCGGATGCTTCTATTTAAGCGACAATAGCTATGGTTTCTGTTGTCAAACAGCCTGGTCATAGACCTTTTGCCCTTAGTCGAATACGTTTTCGCCCTTGGTCAAAAGCCTTTTCGACACTGGTCAAAAACCTTTTCGACTAAGGGCGAAAAGGTAAAGAGTGGCAGTAATAGCAGTAAATGTTTGTGTATTTGTTTATTGATTATTATTGTATCCTCCTTGTTTTTCACTTAAACATGCAACGGATGTGAAACCGGAGGCACAGTCAACCATATTTGCCAAAATGTGAAACAGGATCATAGTGAACAATAAAATCCCCACAGTGAAACAGAGAGCACTGTGGGGATTCTTATTTATTGGATCTGATCTTGTTCGCTTAGAACAATTTAGCAGGAACAGTTATTATCATAGTGAACAATAAAATCCCCACAGTGAAACAGAGAGCACTGTGGGGATTCTTATTTATTGGATCTGATCTTGTTCGCTTAGAACAATTTAGCAGGGGATATTCGCCTGCGTCGATCAATGCCTGGATCTTATCTACCACTTCCTGACGGTCTTCCGGATAGGTGACACCGAACCATTTGCTGGCGGTATCCAGTACTTCGACCGTAGCCGTCTTGTCATTGATCAATTTATCAACCATCAGCGGAATGAAGAATTCGCTCTTCAGGTTTTCCATGTTCTTCGGATCGCTCAGGAAAGTCTTGAAGAATTCCTGGCTGTAAGCGAAGTAATCAGGAGTGAAGCCCCAGAAGTTCATGCTTACCGGAGTCGTGTCGGGGGTAGCTGTCCATTCGCCGTTGTCGTCGATGTATTTCACTTCTCCGTCGATACGCTGGATTTTAGTACGTTCGACAACCGAAGTCAACAACTTATTTGCATCTGTACTACAGATACCGCGTGATACCGTACCGCTTTCGCTCAATGTGTTGCCTACGCGGAAACCTACCATCGAATATACGTTCTTGGAACCTTCAGGCAGGGCAGCCAGGAATTTGCCCATTGCCTGGAAAGAGTCGCGTCCGTAGAAGTCATCGCAGTTGATAACGGCAAACGGTTCTTTGATCACGTCAGCTCCCATCATGACGGCATGGTTCGTGCCCCACGGTTTTGTACGTTCTGCCGGGCAGGTGAATCCTTCGGGCAGGTTGTCCAATGCCTGGAATACCAGTTCGCAAGGAATGTGACTTTCATATTTGGAGAGGATTTTGTCGCGAAAATCCTGTTCGAAATCTTTACGGATAACGAAAACGAGTTTGCCGAAACCGGCGCGAATGGCATCGTAGATGGAATAATCCATGATTGTTTCACCATTAGGACCCAGTCCGTCCAATTGTTTCAAGCCTCCATAACGGCTTCCCATTCCGGCAGCCAATAAGAATAATGTAGGTTTCATAATCTTCTAAGTTTATATAGTGTTTTTGTTTTCTTCGGGCAAAAGTAGGAAATAAATATGATTTTTGATTTATGATTTATGATTTATTCGTTTGCTCCTGACTTGATACCATAGACAACACCATGTTCAATCATAAATCATAGCATCATTTCACTTCCAGTACGACGATAGACTTGGCGGGCAGGTCGATTTTGAGCTGTCCCTTTTCGATTTTCGCACCGTCGAAGGTTGCCGGTTTTACGGCATCCGGTTTCTCGAAGGTGTTATGGTCATTGATGGAGGCGGAGGTCAGGATACGTCCTTTCACGCTGCCGATCTTTTGTCCTTGCAGGTCGAGGGTGATGCTTTGCACGTTATCGACATCTACATTGGCCAAAGAGATGTGGATACGTCCGTTCTTGTCTTTGGAGGCGGAAGCGCTTACCATCGGTACTTCTCGGCCTCCGCGCACTTTGGCCTTGTCGCAGATCAAGTCCATCGGCAGGAAAGTGGCGTCCTGGTGCACGTTATACATCTGGAAAACATAATAAGTCGGCGTGAGCAACATCTTCGGGCCGTTCGTCAGGATCATGGATTGGAGCACGTTGACGATCTGGGCGATGTTGGTCATCCGGACGCGGTCGGTATATTTATGGAATACGTTCAAAGTGAGGGCTGCCACGAAAGCATCGCGCATGGTGTTCTGCTGGTACAGGTGGCCGTTGATCGTGCCCGGCTCTTCGTCCCACCAGGTTCCCCACTCGTCTACCATCAGGCCGATCTTCTTCTGCGGGTCGTATTTGTCCATGATCTGGATATGCTTCCTGACGACATCTTCTATTTCGAGACATTTGCCCATTGTCCAGTAATAGTCGTCCTTGTTGAAATCCGTAGCCGATCCTTTGCTTCCGTTCCATCCCGTGACCGTGTAATAGTGCAGGGAGATGCCATCCATGCGGCCGCCGACGTTCTTCATCAGCGTCTCCGTCCAGTTGTAGTCGTAGTCGCTGGCTCCGCTGGCAATCTTGAAAAGGCGGTTGCCGTCGTAGTTGCGGCAATAGGTGGAGTAACGGCGGTAGAGGTCGGCGTAGTATTCGGGGCGCATGCTTCCGCCACATCCCCAACTTTCGTTGCCGACACCGATGAATTTGACTTTCCATGCTTTGTCGCGTCCGTTTTGCCGGCGCAGGCGGGCCATCGGGCTGTCGTCTTCCGAAGTCATGTATTCGACCCACTTGGCCATCTCTTCGACGGTCCCGCTACCGACATTGGCGCTGATATAAGGTTCGCACCCTAACAGTTCGCAGAGGTTTAGGAACTCGTGCGTACCGAAACTGTTGTCTTCGACCGTGCCGCCCCAGTTGTTGTTCACCATTTTCGGACGGTTTTCTTTCGGGCCGATGCCGTCCATCCAGTGGTATTCGTCGGCAAAGCAGCCGCCCGGCCAGCGGAGGTTGGGGATTTTCAGTTCTTTCAAGGCATTCAGCACGTCGTTTCGATAGCCTTGTGTATTGGGTATTTCGGATTCGGGGCCGACCCAAAGCCCGCCATAGATACAGGTCCCGAGGTGTTCGGCGAACTGACCGTAGATATGTTTGCTGATCTGTTGGTTTCCTTGCTCAGGATAGATACGGATGCTCGCGTCTTTCTGGGCGAAGAGGGGCAGTGTGGCGGCTGCCATTAGGCTTACTAATACTGTTTTCATGTTATTTTCGTTTACTATGTTTTGTTTGAATGAAAGCTATGTCATGATATAAAATTATAGGTTATAAGTATTTTCCTGAGGACAAAAGTATATAAAATACACTTATGAACGAAATTATAAAAAGAAAAAGATATTACTATTTGCCTCAATTTGTGTACCTTTGTCGGATAAAATGAATGATTAAACGTTGAACAAAATGAAAAAGTTAATGGTAATACCGCTTGTTGCCGCCGGAATGGCCGCAATGGTGGGGTGCAGCAAAACTCCTGTGAAGGAGGCTGCAAAGAATGACGCTATCAACCTGGCCAACCTGGACACGGCTGTGGCTCCGGGGACCGATTTCTATCAGTATGCTTGTGGTGGCTGGATGAAGAATAATCCGCTGAAACCGGAATATGCCCGTTTCGGTACATTCGACCAGCTCAGGGATAACAATCAGGAACAGATCCGTACTCTTATCGAAGGTCTCAGTGAGACACCCGGGCAGGAGGGGAGCGTCGGGCAGAAGATTGGTATGTTGTTCGCGATGGGGATGGACAGCGTGAAACTGAATGAAGACGGTTATGCCCCGATCAAAGACCAGCTTGCTGAAATCAACAAGTTAGGAACGAAGGACGAACTGACCAAGATGGTTGCTACCTTGCATAAGGAGGGGATGGCTCCTTTCTTCGCCTTGTATGTCGGAGCCGATGAAAAGAACAGTTCCATGAATATCGTACAGTTATACCAGGCTGGACTGGGTATGGGAGATCGCGATTATTACCTGCTGGAAGACGAAAGCAGCCAAAAAATGCGCGAAGCCTATAAGAACTATATTACCCGTTTGTTTACCCTGATCGGAAGTTCTCCCGAACAGGCCGATGCCGCCGTCAATGCGATCATGAAGATAGAAAGGGGCATTGCCGAAGTTTCTTTCAGCCGTGAAGACCTGCGCGATTCCCAAAAGAACTATAATAAGATGTCTATCGAAGATTTCAAGGCTAAGAACGATCTGTTAAACTGGGATGTTTATTTCGAAAGTATGGGGATGATGGATATCAAATATCTGGATGCGAAACAGCTCTCGTTCTATGAAGGTCTGTCTGCCTTGATGAAGAATACGACTTTGGATGAACAGAAATATTACCTGACATTCAACTTGCTTAGTTCTGCCGCTCCTTACCTGAGTGATCCGTTTGTCGTTGCCGATTTTGATTTCTATGGGAAGACGATGTCCGGCCGTCAAGAGCAGCAGCCACGCTGGAAACGTGCCCTGTCTACGGTAAACGGTGCCCTGTCGGAAGCTGTCGGCCAGATGTATGTGGCTAAATATTTCCCGGCTTCTTCCAAAGAAAAGATGCTGAAGATGGTCGGTGACTTGCAGAAAGCGTTGGGTGACCGTATCTCCGGCCTGGAATGGATGAGCGATGCCACTAAGGCGAAGGCGCAGGAGAAATTGGCTGCTTTTATCGTCAAGATCGGCTATCCCGACACTTGGCGTGACTACAGCGGTCTGGAGATCAAGAATGATTCTTATTGGGCGAACGTACGCCGTTCCAATATCTTTGAGGTCAATTATATGTTGGCGGATGTAGACAAACCGGTCGATAAGACTCGTTGGGGAATGAGCCCGCAGACGGTGAATGCCTATTACAACCCGACAACGAACGAGATTTGTTTCCCTGCCGCCATCCTACAACCTCCTTTCTTCAATCCGGAAGCTGACGATGCCGTGAACTATGGTGCTATCGGTGTCGTGATAGGCCACGAAATGACTCACGGATTCGACGACCAGGGACGTAACTATGACAAGGAAGGCAATCTGAGTGACTGGTGGACAGCCGAAGACGCCGCTCTCTTTACGCAACGTGCCGACCGTCTGGCTCAGCAATATAGTGATATCATTGTTGTGGACAGCGTTCATGCCAACGGACGTTTCACTTTGGGCGAGAACATTGCCGATCAGGGGGGGCTGATGGTCGCTCATTTAGCATATCTCAATTCTCTGGAAGGAAAAGAGACACCGGCCCCGATCGACGGTTTTACCAATGAACAGCGTTTCTATCTGGGCTACGCCAATCTTTGGGCACAGAACATCCGTCCCGAAGAAATCCTGCGTCTGACCAAGATCGACCCGCACTCATTAGGCAAGTGGCGTGTCAATGCCGCCCTTCGCAACATTGACGCTTTCTACAGCGCATTCGATATCAAAGAAGGCGAACCGATGTATATGCTGCCGGCCGACCGGGTAGTGATCTGGTAGAGTCCCGACAGTTATATTGTCATTAGAAATATCCTGATGTAATTCATTTTGCATCAGGATATTTTTATTTAATACAAATCAGCTCTGTTTAGCCGGCCTGACAAACGAATGAGAGAAGTAAAAGTAAAATTAATTTATGTATCTTTGCATCTTTCTTTAACACTTTAACAATTTAGGATAATAAGATGAGAAGGCTCTTTGTGCTGGCGGCTTTGCTGGCGATTGTTTGTTGCGGGAAAGCGCAAAATGTGCAGTTACATTATGATTTCGGAGGTGCTCTTTATGACAAGGACTTACATGGCCGTCCGGTGCTGACCTCGACGGTGGAAATGTTTAAAGCGGATAAATGGGGAAGTACCTATTTTTTTGTCGACATGGATTATACCAGCAAAGGTGTTGCAGCCGGCTATTGGGAGATTGCCCGCGAACTGCGTTTCTGGCAACCTCCTTTTTCCATACATGTCGAATATAACGGGGGAGCATCGAACAGTTTCTCCTATAATAACGCCTATCTTGGCGGTGCAACCTATACCTGGAATAATCCGGATTTTACGAAAGGTTTCACGCTTACCGCTATGTATAAATATATCCAGAAACATCGGGAACCCAACAACTTCCAGTTGACAGGCACTTGGTATGTTCATTTTGTCAAGAACGGTCTTTGCACGTTCAGCGGTTTCGCCGACTGGTGGAGGGAACGGACCGATTATGCGGACGGTAGTCACCGGAACTTTATTTTCTTGGCCGAACCGCAGTTCTGGGTGAATCTTAACAAGCTGAAACATGTTGATGATAAGTTCAAGCTGAGTGTCGGCAGTGAGGTAGAGTTGAGCCAGAATTTCGGTGCACGTAAAGGGTTTTATGCCATTCCGACACTGGCGATTAAGTGGTCATTCGATTAATCAGATTGGAAATGCTGAAGAAGTTACTTGGGTTCGACCCACAGACAATGGCATTGCGCACGGAGATCATTGCCGGGATTACGACGTTCTTGACAATGAGTTACATTCTGGCTGTCAATCCCTCTATCCTGGCAACGACAGGGATGGACAAAGGCGCTGTTTTTACTGCAACCGCTTTGGCTTCGGCCCTCGCTACCTTGCTGCTGGCTTTTATGGCAAAGTTGCCTTTTGCCCAGGCTCCCAGTATGGCACTGAACGCCTTTTTCGCTTTTACGTTGGTGCAGGGCATGGGTTATTCCTGGCAGACCGCTATGACAGCGATGTTTGTGGAGGGGGTGATCTTTATCCTGATTACGTTTCTGAACGTCCGGGAGGTGATCTTGAATAGCATACCGATGAACCTGCGCTTCGCTATTTCGGCGGGGATCGGCATGTTCATCGCTTTTGTGGGTTTGAAGAATGCCGGCATCATCGTTCCGAATCCGGCGACTTTCGTGATGTTCGGACCGTTCACTCCGGTTTCGATCCTGGCGATGGTGGGGATTCTGTTGAGCGGTATCCTGGTCTTGAGGAAAGTGAAGGGAGCGTTGTTCTACAGCATTCTGATCTGTACGTTGATCGGTATTCCGTTAGGAGTGACGGAAATTCCGGATGGGTTCCTGCCTGTTTCCATTCCTCATTCGATGACGCCGACGTTCTGCCAGTTTGATTTCAATGAGTTTTTTACGTTGGATATGGCAATCGTCATCTTTACCTTGCTGTTTATGAATATATTCGATACGGTCGGTACACTGGTCGGCCTGGCTTCGAAAACAGGCATTATGGAAGAAGACGGACAGATTCCCCACGTAAAGGAGGCAATGATGTCCGATGCGATCGGTACGACGGTTGGGTCCATGATGGGAAGTTCTACGATTACCACCTATGTGGAGAGTGCTTCCGGCATTGCGGAAGGCGGACGTTCAGGGTTCACTTCGCTGGTGACGGGTGTGTTGTTTTTGCTTGCTTTGTTCTTTGCTCCCTTGTTCCTGCTGATTCCGAGTGCGGCAACGACGGGGGCTTTGGTGCTGGTCGGGGTGTTTATGATGGATTCTATCACAAAAGTCGATATGGACGACATATCCGAAGCGCTTCCGGCTTTTATCACCATGATCATGATGGTACTGACCTATTCCATTGCCGACGGAATGGTTTTAGGATTGTTGTGCTATGTACTGGTCAAGTTAGGATGCGGCAAACATAAGGAGGTAAGCCCTACCATGTATGTGCTGGCAGCCCTGTTCATCTTGAAATTTATTTTTGCATGAATACTCTGTCAGAGTGTGTCGCGAAGTAACCAGAACATGTAAATCACATAGAAGAGAATCAAGACGAATCCTTCCGTCCGGGATATTTTTTGCCCGCTTTTCACCAGCGGCAAGAGCAGGACGGATATGCCCAACATGACCAGTAGGTCGATGTAGTTTACATTTTTGGCCTCGATGGGATGTATAAGCGCGCAAGAGCCGGCTATGGTCAGTATATTGAATAAGTTTGAGCCGACGATATTCCCGATGGCAATATCCGTTTTACGCTTGTAAGCGGCAACAATGGATGTTGCCAGTTCCGGCATACTTGTTCCGGCTGCGACGATCGTAAGCCCGATAACCGCTTCGCTCACACCAAGCTCTTTGGCGATGGAAACGGCATTGTCCACCAATAATCGAGAGGCAAATACCAAGACGACCAGACCCCCGACGATGGCCAGCGTATCGACAGCCCAGTGCTTAGGCTGTTCTTCGAGTTCCTGGCTCGACCCTTCTGTTCCATGTTTGCGGGAGTAGAAGAGGCTGAATATTGTATAAATGATAATACCTGTTAGAAAGAAAAGCCCTTCCGTCCGCCCCAATGTCCCGTTCCAGAAAAGGATGGTGAACAGTACGGTTGCGGCCAGCATGACCGGGATATCGATTCGGAGTAATTGCTTTTTTACCTGAAGCGGGCAAATGGTTGCCGAAACTCCTAATATGACTCCAATATTGAATATGTTCGAACCTACGATGTTTCCGATCGCAATATCGCCTTGTCCGCTGAGCGTGGCGTTCAGGCTTACTACCAGTTCGGGGGCGCTTGTCCCGAATGCAACGATGGTCAGACCGACCACCAAAGGTGAAATTTTGGCTTTGAGAGCTAAAGCGGAACTCCCCTGAACTAACCAACCGGCCCCTATGTAAAGCGCTACCAGCGAGAGAATCAATAACGTCAAACTTGTAATCATAGCCCTTTTTTCCTTATTCGTTTGTTAATCTATTAAAATGTCTTGCTTCCTGTTATCCCGGCAAAGAATATTTGCCGTAACCAAGTAAACAGCAAGTTGTTTTATAGGCAGAAAAACGTACCTCGGAAAACCTCGAGATCACCACGAAGTAAACAACAGGAAGCTAATAGACATTCAGTTAGGGTTGTTAGGAATTATTCTTTAATATTCGTATTCTTCATCCTTCGGACTATTGGCTTCCTGCCGCATATGAATGAACCGTAAAGCAATCATCGCTACACTCAGCACGGCAAGACTACCCATTGTTATCTCTTTTAATAACATATTGGAGAAGTCGCTTGTTCCGATTAATACCAAGATAATGAATGACAACATCATAGTTGCATCCACAAGATCTTTATTTATTTTCATGTCTGTATTTTTTTAGGCTGTGAAACGATCTTTTATTTTTCGGGGCTGGCTGTTTCTTCCGTTGTGGAAGGAGTGCTAAGGCCTTTCATGATGCCATACAAGCCTACACCGAGGGCTCCCATGACGACTACCAGTTTCAGATAATCGTTCGGAACGATGGAACTGCAAGCGAGTACACAACCGATAATAGTAATAACGACATAAATATAGATACTGAATTTATTCTTTTTAGTAGACATAATTATTTGATTTTTTAAGTGAATAATAAAATTGTTCGCATTTCGGAAAATGCAATAAAAGAAACGGTATGGAATTCATATCCCATACGAAATCAGAGATTATTCACTTACGATCAAATAATGATTTTCCGCAGGCCATACACATGGTATCCCATGCGGCAAAGGAGGGTTGAAAAGTTAATGGTCTGACATATTGTTACCTCTTCGGATACTTTCCGGAGAAGATTGATTTCTTTCAAGCGAAAATACTGGATTGCCTTTTCTTCGATCTTCAGTAATCGTATGTTTAAAGTATTGCTGACATTCTGGATGCTTCTGCGAGGTGTCAGGCAATTGCAACCTTTCAAGTCGCTGCTGAGTATTTCCAGGTTATGCTGCATGTCAGCTGTTCCTTTTTCTATCATAACAGCCTCTTTCTGCACTTGTAAATCAAGTGTAGTATCGTTGTTCTGTACGTCTTCGGGTACAAAAAGCAACATTCCGAATAGTAGGGTCAATATGAATAGAAAATTCTTCATGTTGCAAAGATATATGAATTCTTGCGTAAAAAACAAATATGTGCCCTTTTTGTTTTTATTTTTGCATACAAATTATGCTGAAAACAGATATGGAAGATAAAAAATCTCTTGCTGGGGCTTGGGTGGAGGCGGCACGTCCCAGGACCTTGCCGGCCTCTGTCAGTCCGGTTTTATTGGGGTGCGCATTGGCCTATTATGACGGGATGTTCGATATAACACCGGCGGTATTGTGCCTCCTCGTGGCTCTCTTCGCCCAGATAGCCAGTAACTTTGCGAACGATTATTTCGATTTTAAGAAGGGAGCCGACCGGGAGGATCGGTTAGGGCCGGAGCGAGCGGTGGCGCAAGGCTGGATCACTCCGAAAGCCATGCTGGCAGGTACGTTCGCCATGTTGGGACTGGCTTGCTTGTCCGGTTTGCTACTGATCTGTTTTGCGGACTGGCGGCTGATATGGGTGGGACTTGCGATCGCCATATGTGTGCTGGCCTATTCTGCCGGTCCTTTTCCTTTGGCTTATAACGGGCTGGGGGATGTCTGCGTATTGTTGTTTTACGGGGTTATACCGGTTTGTTTCACCTACTATATACAGACGTTGAGTTTCTCCTTGTTGTCTTTCTTGCTATCTGTGGCCTTGGGGCTTTTGTCTGTGAATATCTTAGTTGTCAATAATTACCGGGACTACGTGCAGGATAAGGCTGCCCGCAAACGGACGACAATCGTTTTGTTCGGTCGCCGTTTCGGTCGGGTGTTTTATATTTTGAATGAATGTGTGGCGTTTCTCTTGGTTCTCCCGCTTGTTCTGGATGCTCCTTGGTGGATTCTGTTTTTATTCGGGATCCTGTTCGCCCTTTGCTTTTACACGACACGGGAATTGCTTACACTGGAAGGAAGGGCGTTAAACCGTACATTGGGACATACGGCACGCAATGTATTTCTTTTTGCGGCAGTCCTTTCCCTTTTATTCGTATATGTGGGATCGAGTCTGTAGCCGGACTGCCGTAGATTCTCTCTTGCAAGAGTAAGTACCGTCGGCCCGCACTTATAGTTCTGAGAGTCTGCGATACTTTAATCGCAAGCTCTCAGAACTATAAACGTAAGATGCCGATTGTAAGGACTTATTTCGAAACCTGAAAATGGGCCGCTTTCCTGTATAATTTCCGTAATGTGCCCTGGATCGATTTGGACAGGATAATCATCGTTACAGCAATGATGATAAGCAGGATGCCTACTGCCAGATTGGGGGTGAAAGGCTCGCTGAAAACCAATATCCCGACACATACGGCGGTGATAGGTTCTACGGCGCCCAATACGGCGGTAAGCGTTCCGCCGATATTGTGCACGGCAAGCACGAGGGTGATATTCGAGATAACTGTCGGAACGATCGCCAACAGTATCAGATTGACAAATGACATGCTGTCGGGAATCGGTTGTATGCCCTGGTTAGTTCCCGCCTTGATGGCAAACAGAGCCGTGCTGACAACGAATACATAGAAGGTCAGTTTGCGTCCGCCCATCTTTAGCCTGGAGGTTGATCCCCCGGCTAAGAATTTATTGACGGTCGTGATATAGAGCGCATATCCCAGGGCCGACAGCAGCACGATGAACACACCTAATGCGCTCAGTCTTATTTCTTCCTCACCTATCGAAAGACGTGCCACCCCGCAGATTGCCAATACGATCGCCATCAAGGTAATCCAGGATGTCTTTTCCCGGAAAAACAACAGCATGATAAGTGTTACGAATACCGGATAGGTGAAATGCAGCGTTGTGGCGATCCCCGCCGACATAAAATTGTATCCCCAGAACAGGAACATGGCGGAGGCCGTATAGAAAAAACCTAACAATATTAATACCGGGATATCTCTCTTGTCCGCGTGGAAAGATTCTTTCTTTGCGGCCATAATACTTGCCAGGGCCAATGCCGCGAACAGGAAACGGTAGAACAGGATGGAATCGAATTGCATTCCTTTTGCCATCAGGGGCAAGGTAAACAGCGGGATTAACCCGAAGGTTGCGGATGTCAAGATACCAAAGGCAAATCCTTTTAAATTATTCATCGTACTGCGTATTCTTTTTGATAAAACTGATGCAAAGGTAGTCGAAACGGACATTTGCACCAAAATTTGCGCTCGGTGTCTTTTATATGGTATCGGAATATAAAGGGTAAAGGAGGACGATACTCCGGTATTGTTACGGAATGTTTGCAATTAGTAAAAGATGGAAGGTGTCCCAAAACTGTCCTGTTCTCACACCAAAGATGGGAGTAAGGGCTTTTGGGACACCTTCTATCAATGTGGACTGATCTTTTTCTTACAAAAGCAACCCTGCGGCAACCTCTTCCGCAACCGCATCGTTCTTGATGGCTGCGACCAGGGCGAGGCCAAAATTCATGACTAATCCGGGGCCTTTGCCGGTTATCACATTGTCGGAGACTTCAACGGCTTCACCGGTGACGTTCGCACCGATCAGCTTCGGTTCAAAACCCGGATAGCAGGTCGCCTTGCGGCCCTTTAACAAGCCGAGTCCGCCCAATACCATAGGAGCGGCACAGATTGCAGCTACGATACGGCCTTCGCGGTATTGTCCGAGCAATGCTTCTTTGACGGCCTCCGAATCGTTCAGGTTCGATGCACCCGGCATGCCTCCGGGGAGAATGAGGGCATCGGCATCATTTAACAGGGCATTGTTCAATGTCGTGTCGGCTGTGACCGGAACATTGTGTGCACCGATGACAACCGGATCGGTTGTGATGGAAACAGTTGTAACTTCGATTCCACCGCGACGCAGAATATCGACAGTCCCCAGGGCTTCCATTTCTTCGAAACCGTTCGCTAAGAATACAATTGCTTTCTTCATGATTTATGATTTATGAATTATGATTTATAATTTATGATTTATGAGCAGTTGATAAATCATAAATTATTTAAGTTTATACAGATAGGTAATCGTACCGCTCTGGTTGTTCGCTCCGCTGATGCTGTTGAACTTGGCGCGTTTGGCCGCGTCCAGGGCGCTCTTGCGCATGGAACCGTTGTCGATGTTGGTACCTTTGCCTATTTCTGCAAATATAACATTTCCTTTCGGATCTACCGTAATGTTGATTACGATTCGTCCCTCTTCTTGGATCGTGTAAGCTGGGCGTGGGAGACCTCCCGCTCCGATCGAACGTCCGTTCAGGTTGAACGAACCATATCCGCCAACACCTTCGTTAGCCCCGTGGTCGGAATTTCCGAACGGGCTACCCTGATTGCCGGTTCCGGATCCGGCATCTCCCTGGCTGTTCCCTTCTTGGCTGCCTATTCCGAAAGCACCTGCGACCTTGTTGCTGATGGCCTGTTCTTTCTTGCGGCGTTCTTCGGCAAGGCGTTTCTTCTCGGCTTCCTCCTTGCGGATGCGTTCTTTTTCAGCCTCCTCTTTCCGTTTTTTCTCTTCTTCTTTCTTGCGTTGCTCTTCTTTTTCTTTTTTCTTCTTTGCTTCTTCGATTGCGACGCTTTCTTCGATCTCCTGCGTCACCAGATCTTCCTTAGGAGTTTCTACCTTCGGTTCCGGAACGGGAGGGGGAGGAGTCGTCGTTTCTTGTGGAGGTTCCTGTCCGGTATATTTCGGTTCGAAAGTCCCGGCTGCCGCATTGACATTTCCGAAGTTCACCAATATACCGCCGTCTTCATCGGGAACGACGGTTTTGAGAACCGTGAATCCCAGAATCAGCAGGATGAACAGGTGGAATGCCACCGAACCCACTATGCCATATATGTCATCTTTATTTAACTTCATGAATTATGAATTATAATTTATGATTTATGAATTCTGATTTATCATCGACGCATCAATCATAAATCAGAATTCATAAATCTCAACTATTTTTGTGATCGGGTGGCAAGCACCATCTTGAATTTATTCTGATTTGCGATGTTCAGAATACGTACGATTTCTTTATAAGGGACCGTCTCGTCTGCATACAAGGCTACAAACATTTCCGGCTCTTTTGCATAACTGTCTTGCAGGAATGGGGTGATCTCTTCGAAAGACACCTGTTTTTCCCGCTGGTTACCGAAAGCGACATAGTAATTCAGATTCGCATCGATCGTGACACGCGTCAGTGGCTTGGCAGCAGTCTGCTTTTGTGCCTGTGGGAGCGTCACCTTGATGGCGTTCGGAATCACGACGGTGGAGGTAACCATAAAGAAAATCAACAGCAGGAATATGACGTCCGTCATGGAAGCCATGCTGAAGCTTTCGTTTACTTTTGTTCTTCGTTTTAAAGCCATAACTTTTTGAGTTATGATTTATGATTTGTGATTTATGATTGTATCTGTGTCGGGATAAATCATAAATCATAAATCATAAATCTTTAGTTTGCAGGTTCATTCAATAAGTCCATAAATTCCATCGTGCGGGCTTCCATCTTGTTTACCACGTTGTCTACCTGCGAAACCAGATAGTTGTAGGCAAACAGGGTGATGATACCGACAACCAGGCCACCTACCGTTGTTACCAGCGCTTCGTAGATACCGCCCGACAATAAGGTTACGTCTACATTCGTTCCTGCATTAGCCATATCGAAAAAGGCGCGAACCATACCGGTTACCGTACCTAAGAAACCCAACATGGGAGCGCCGGCGGCTGTCGTGGCGATCAGCGGGAATCCTTTTTCGAGTTTGGCGATCTCCAGGTTACCCACGTTCTCGATGGCAACCAGTACGTCGTTCATCGGGCGTCCCAAGCGGGTGATACCTTTCTCGATCATACGGGCGGAAGGGGTGTTGGTGCTTCGGCACAGGTTCAGGGCCGAATCAACCTTCCCTTCATGGATGTAATCTTTGATGCGGTTCATAAATGTTTCATCCTCCTTACCGGCGCGGCGGATGACCATCAGGCGCTGGATAAATATATAACATGCCATCAGCGACAATAGCAATAAGACAACCATAATCCACCCCCCTTTAAAAGCCAGGTCGATTACATTGATTTCAGCTTCCGTGGGTGCTGTTACCGCCGTGAGGTCCGGCATTTGTTCTGCTGTTTGTGCCCCTACTGCTTGCAGGGAAAGTAAAATGCTCATATTTGATTTGTGATTTGTGATTTATGAATTATCTGTTAATTGTCTATTGTCAATAGACGAGACATTCTTTATATAAACGGATTGTTTCCTTCAGCCCGTAATAGAGAGCATCGCTGATCAAAGCATGACCGATGGAAACTTCATCCAGTCCCGGGATGTTTTGATGGAAATAAGCCAGGTTTTCCAAACTCAGGTCATGACCGGCATTTACGCCTAATCCTAAGTTTTTGGCAAGTCCGGCGGCAGAGATGAAAGGAGCGATTGCTTCTTCGCGGTTTACAGGGTAGAGGGTCGCATAAGGTTCCGTGTATAACTCGATGCGGTCGGTTCCTGTCTTGGCAGCCAGTTCGATATTCTCAAGATCCGTTCCGACGAATATGGAAGTACGGATACCGTGTGAGGTAAAAGTTTCGACTAACTCGCTCAACTGGTCGAAATGGGCTTTCACGTCCCAACCCGCATTTGATGTGATGGCATCGGGAGCATCCGGCACTAGTGTCACCTGCGTCGGTTTTACTTTCAGAACCAGGTCTATAAACTTCTCGCAAGGATAACCTTCTATGTTAAACTCTGTTTTTATTTCCGGTTTCAAGGCATACACATCGCTGTATCGGATATGACGTTCGTCCGGTCTGGGATGAACGGTAATCCCTTGTGCACCGAAAGTTTCACAGTCTAATGCTACTTTTAATACGTTTGGTACATTGCCACCGCGTGCGTTGCGAATGGTTGCGACCTTGTTAATGTTTACACTTAAATTTGTCATCGTATATCGTTATATCTTTTTTCTTTCATTACATTTGCACAAAAGTATCGGCAAATTTAGCAGTATTTAGGGAATATACAGAAGAATGTTGGTGAAAGATTTCATAACGAAGGAACTTCCGGTGTTAAAAAGTTTTGACACTGGGGAATACGCATTAGCCTTGATGGATGATTTTAAGTTAAAGCATCTGCCATTGTTAAGCGAAAACATATATCGGTGTCTGGTTTCGGAAAAAGACCTGTTGGCGATGCCTGATCCAACTGCTATTATCGGTGATCCGGTTCTGTTTTCACCGAGTGTTCAAGAAGATACCCATATCTATGAGGCGTTGGCACTGGTCACCCGCTATCAGTTGAGCCTCCTTCCGGTCGTAAGTACGGAGGGAGAATATCGCGGGGTCATTACGCACGATAAACTGATCGATATCCTGTCCGAGCTTTGCAATGCCGATACGGCCGGAAGTGTTTTTGTGCTGGAAGTGATGCCGCAGGATTATTCGATGACGGATATCGCCCGTTTGATCGAGGCGAATAATGCGCATATCTTGAGCCTGCTTTCCTATACGGATAAGACAACCGGACGATTGCATCTGATTATCAAAATAGATCTGGAAGATGTCTCTCCTGTGATCCGTAGTTTTGAGCGTTTTAATTATACTGTCCTCTATTATTTCATGGAAAAAGGAATGGTGGACGACCTGTTGCAGCAGCGGATGGAAGAATTGGTCCGTTATATGAACATATAAACAATTGACAATTGATAATTGACAATTAGAAAAATACGAATCGGGGATGAAGAAGGTTGGAATATTTGGCAGTGAGTATCAGGCGGACAAGCAACTTGTGATTAAGCGTTTATTTGAAAAACTGGCTTCTTTGGAGGCTGAGGTTTTCGTGGACCGTGACTTTTATCTCTTCCTTACGGATGCATTGAACTATGAACCGCCGGTATCGGGCATCTTGACAAGCGACGAGTTTGATTTGGATGTGGCGTTGAGTCTGGGAGGAGACGGGACATTCCTGCGTACTGCCGCCAGGGTGAATAAGCAGGACATCCCCATTTTGGGCATCAATACCGGCCGCCTCGGTTTTCTGGCGGATGTGGCGAGCAATGATATTGAAGATACACTGGACGAATTATTTAAAAACTACTATAAGACGGAAGAACGTACTTTATTGCGCCTTCATACGGAAGACCGGGTGTTTCACGGCTATAATTATGCCTTGAATGAGATTGCGATCCTGAAGCGGGACACCTCTTCCATGGTTACGATCCATACGGCGCTTAACGGGGAATATCTGACGTCTTATCAGGCTGATGGTTTAGTCATTTCTACACCGACAGGTTCGACGGCCTATTCGATGAGTGTGAACGGTCCGATTATCATTCCGCAAAGTAAGAATTTGGTGTTGAGTCCGGTCGCACCTCATTCGTTGAATGTCCGTCCGTTGGTAATTCCGGATTCCTTTACGATCACCCTGGGAGTGGAAAGCCGGAACAAATATTTTCTGATCGCCCTTGATGGGCGTTCCGAGATATTCCCGACCGGCATACAGCTGCGGGTGAGTAAAGCCGATTATACGACCAAGGTGATCAAACGATATAACCATACTTTTTATCAGACTCTCCGTGAAAAACTCATGTGGGGAGCCGATACGAGGATGAAATAGGCCTTCCTCTCCCTTGTGTTATCGTGTGTCCGATACCCCGTTTGTTGCTAGCGGAAGCGTGAACCAGAATGTGGAACCTTTTCCTAAAGTGGAGCAGACGCCGATATTACCACCTAGTTTTTCTATGATGCTTTTACTGATGGATAGCCCGAGACCCGTTCCTTGCTTGTGGGCATTCAGTTTGACAAAACGGTCGAATATGTTTTTGCATGCTTCTTCGCTGATTCCGATGCCGGTATCTGTTACGGATACATATATCTTATTTTCTTCCAATCGGTAATCCAGTTTGATTTCGCCATTGGATGTGAATTTGATTGCATTGGTCAGGAAATTGGAGATTACCTGTGTGAGCCGTTTCGGATCGGAGTTAAGTTTGACGGAGGGTAAGTCCCGGTTGAAAGAGAAGTGTACATGATCCGGTATTTTTAAGGTATGGACGGCATAGATCTCCTCGCAAATTTCTTTGAAGTCGAACTTCTTCAGATGAATGTCGAATGTGCCGGCTTCTATTTTTGAGAAATCGAGAATATCGTTGATCAGCTGTAAGAGCAGGTCGCTGTTCTTGTTCAGCCGCACGCAGTTTCTCCCGTATATTTATTTCATTCGTGATATCGATCAAATTGCCTTCTTCGTTGTATAGCTCGATACCTATCGGAAGCTTCTGGTAAATATTTTCCAGGTTCAGCTCTTTTTTCAAAGGGTTGTGTGTAGGAAAATGAGGCATATCCGTTTTTTGCATATGATGTCTATTGTGTTGCATATAAAACATTAATCTATTGCATATAAGATTCTAACGCCAATTTCAAAACAGATCTGTTTTTTCTTTTGTTCCGTCTCTTGTGATCTTTTGTATATTTCGTTTATTGGTTTGTTTATTTATGATAAAAGTTATGATAATCATGTGATTTCGTAAAAACATTGTAAAATTAGGGAATATAAATGGATTGTTATTCTTGATACTCGGATAAAGTTATGCGAATATGCTGTTTTTGTATACAAAGCCGGAACTGGAGGTTCTCGAAGAAGCTAAATGTGTATCTAAAATTATGTTTTGTAGCATGATTTTGTTAAACATGGTTAAGTAAATGAATTTTCCAAGTAAAAATGTATGCTACATAACATAAAGTTCATATATTTGCACTGTGTTTTTCATGGTATTAGATTTAAGGTTAACAATGAAGATTGGCTGTCCGTGAGGATAGCCTTTTTTTGTTTTGCTATTTTGGGTATATAATATTTTTTTAGCGTAGGTTCTTTGTTAAGAGATAGGAACTTTATATAGATGTTTTAAAATGGTCGAATGAAATATTCGGATAATCAAATGTTATTGGAATATGTAAAAGGGAGGGTTGTTTTTTGTTTCTATATTTTTGAAGATAAGTGGGTTGTTTAAAATTGAATAATGTTGCATTCTTGAATGAATGTATTACTTTTGTGCTGTAAATTTAAAAAAGACAAAAGTATGAAGAAAGGTAGATTTTCATTGTTAGGCATTGTTGCTTTGTTTTTAGGTCTGATATTGGTTAGTTGTAGTGACGATGATGATCAGGGAGGAGTAATTGATACAGGTATACACAAAATTGTAGTGGAACAATCTGGTGATATAGACGCGTTTGAATTAGGACTTGTTTTTGGGGCGGTTAATACGACTAGTGGGCCTACGAAATTGTATGATGAGGACGGTAAGTATTTAGGAGAATCGCACTCAGTAACAAGAATGGAAGATGCTAAGGTTTCCTGTCAGACAGGGGATGATGCTTTCTTTATGACTTGTGCAGGTTCTGTAACAAGTACTTCAGATGTATCAGGTAAAAAACTGAAGGTGCTGGTTACTGCTTATATAGATGGAAAAGAAGTAAACCAATTGGTGAAAGAATATGAAACTAAAGGTGAGATATTGATAGAAAATTTTAGTGTATCGACAACTGCAAAGTAAATAAGGAGTATTATTGATACTGTTTTAATAAGAAATCAAAAAAGGCTGTCTAAATTAGGATAGCCTTTTTTGTTTGTATTTGAATATTAAAGATTAATGCAAAAAATGATATTGCTGCTGTTGGATATTTATTTTTATTGATGGTTAAGACTTGCCGTGATTAGTAAGAAAAGATTGTTTATTGTTTTTTTTATGCTTATGTTTGCAACTTTAATAGTATTTATCAATTCAATAATTTTGCGAAATATGAGACAGCTTAAAATCATACTATTATTAGTAGCCTTTTCTTGTTCCGTATTTGCACAGGATAGGTTATCTCTGTTTATAAGCAGGGCAAATAAATATGCCTCAGTGGAGCTATCAGATTATCGAAAGCGTTTATGTGTAGAATATAATATGTCCAATAATTCATTGGATGATTATTACAGGCGGTGCGGAAGAAATTGGGGGAATGTCGGTTTGGCTCTTGAAATAGCCAGAACTTCCGGTAGGCATATGCGGGATGTTTGTGATTATTATAAACGTTATCATCGACATGGTTGGGATCGCGTATTGATAGAGATAGGTATAAGACCGGGATCAACATGTTACAAGCCTTTTTATGACAGGATTCATTATCATAGTAACTGTTGGCATGAACATTATTGCTCGTATTGTGATCATCACGATAAACACCATTATAAGCATCATAAAAAACATAAACACCACAAACATCATAAACATCATAAACATCATAAATGGCACGATGGCTATGACGATGATGATTGGGATGACGATGATGATTAACATTTATAGATATAAAAGTATATTGAAATGAGAAAGATTTTAATTTTTTTTAGGACTATTGTTTGTTATGTTGAGTAACATTTATGCTCAAAAAGGCAGACAAGCGATTGGATTCGGATTGAGTTATGGGACAGAAATTGAAAGTATTGGTTTAGGGTTGAAATACCAATATAACATAACTAACCCCATACGTCTCGAACCGTCTTTGAATTATTTTATAGAAAATGACAATGTTAGTATGTTGGACGTGAATATGAATCTTCATTACTTATGTCCTGTGGGGAGGAGTGTCAAATTATATCCTTTATTTGGTTTTACATTTTCCAATTGGATGTTTGATTTGGGCGATGGATTTGATATAGATGTGGATGGAGATCATATTCATATTGACAAGGACGATGACCATCATAATGAATGTAGAGTAGGAGTGAATATTGGTGGTGGAGCCGATTTTGTGTTGACAAGTAATTGGATTATGAATTTCGAATTGCGATATCAGTTAGTTAGTGATTTTGATCAAGCTGTTTTTAATTTGGGATTTGCTTATCGATTTTAATTTACTCCTTAATTAAGGAACTATAAAAGGAAATTTGTCAGAATTCACAGGATGCGATTCCGGATCAAGCCCAAATCGCATCCAATATTCTTTCTTTCACCTGCGAGATGAAATCTATTTATGAATAAAAACCGTATCTTTGCGCAGAATTATATGTCGATATCCAAAAATAAGATATGAAGAGAGTTTTCTGCCCCAAGTGTGATAATCAGTTAGCGTTTGACGAAACGAAATATCCGGAAGGTAAAGTATTGGCGTTCGTATGCCCGCAATGTGGTTCTCAGTTTAAGATCAAGTTAGGACGAAAAATAGTCCGTACCGAATCGGGACAGGAAAAAGAGGTGAAGGAACCTGACTTCTCCTGCGGCTATATTACGGTAATCGAAAATGTCTTTGGATTCAAACAGGAACTTCCACTTGTAATGGGTGATAACGTGATCGGCCGCCGCAATAAAGATACTGACGGAGTCGATGTCCCCATCATCACGAGCGATCCTAGCATGGGGCGTAAACATTGTGTGATCAATGTGAAAGAAGATAAGGAAGGAAAGCTCATTTATACATTGCGCGATTTCCCGAGTCTTACCGGAACATTTCTGTGCAGCGTACTTGTCGGAAAGAAAGAACAGGTGCGGGTTGGAGAAGGCGCCATTGTAACGATCGGTGCTACCACCTTTATTCTTCATGTACCGGGAGGGGAGGAAGAGTAGCCTTTTCTATTTGAACTTAGATACTGTCCGGAGTGAAACTGACCTCTACATCAAGGCGATAAGGGAGATAGGGAAATTGGCGTAGGTTTCGGGAGAGATGGATGCAAAAATCCTTTTCGACTCCGGGGGCAGTAAACTAAGCTAAAGAATCATTATTCATGCTTTTGTATTCGACTTCGAATATAAAACAACTCATATCGGGTTTGGCTCACGCCCTTTTACATAAAGAACTACAAATATACTAAACGAAAGTTTCATAAATTATGGTCAAATAGACCTTAAAAGGCTATCAGTTAGTCTGTAATCTTGGCGTTGTATTAAAATGTAAGTGTTAAATCGGATATTTCGAACAATCTTTCTGACAGATCTCTTTTTTATATGTACTTTTGTAATCGAAAGAGGCAATGAGGTTAATTAATGGAACAGAACAAGGTACAGGCCACTACGGGGATCACTTTCCGTATACTGGTCGCTTTGAGCATATGTCACTGCTTGAATGACACATTACAGTCCGTTATCTCGGCTGTTTATCCACTATTTAAGGAAGATTTAGGGTTGAGCTTTGCCCAGATCGGGTTGATAACGCTTGTCTACCAGTCGGCTGCATCCGTATGTCAGCCGTTGACTGGACTTTTTTTTGACAAATGGCCCTCGGCATGGTCGTTGCCGACAGGGATGAGTTTTACGCTTGTGGGGTTGTTGAGCTTGGCTTTTGCCAATACGCTGCCATTAGTCCTTTGTTCGGTGGCATTGGTAGGGATCGGCTCGTCGGTCTTCCATCCGGAGGCCTCCCGGTTGACTTCACTCGCATCGGGTGGAAAGCGAGGATTGGCGCAATCGTTGTTCCAGGTCGGAGGAAACTTGGGAGGATCGTTGGGACCGTTGCTTGCAGCCGTTTTTGTCGCCCCCTACGGGCGGAGGCATATCGCCTTGTTTACGATCCTGGCTTTTACTGCGATTATGGTGATGATCCCTGTTGGGCATTGGTATAAAAGTTTCCTGCTCCGGTTGAGGAAAGCGGAAGGAGAAACGCTTAAGACGAGTGTCAGCAGACCACTCCCGATGGGAAAGACCGTATTCTCGATAGCGATCCTGTTGATCCTAATCTTCTCCAAATATATTTATATGGCGAGTTTGAATAGCTATTACACCTTTTACCTGATTCATAAGTTCGGGGTCAGTGTGCAAGCTTCTCAACTTTATCTCTTTGTTTTCCTGATTGCGACGGCAATTGGAACGCTGTTAGGCGGACCGATCGGTGACCGGGTAGGACGGAAGTACGTGATCTGGGCTTCTATCTTAGGTGCAGCCCCGTTTACACTAATCATGCCTCACGTGGAAAACCTATATCTGACGACGGTTCTCAGCTTCTGTGTCGGCTTGACCTTGTCGTCGGCTTTCCCGGCTATTCTAGTGTATGCACAGGAATTATTACCGTATAAATTAGGTCTGATCTCCGGTCTTTTTTTCGGTTTTGCCTTTGGGGTAGCGGGGATTGCATCGGCTGTGTTGGGGAATATGGCTGATCGGTATGGCATAGAGGCGGTTTATAACGTATGTGGCTATATGCCCCTTATCGGATTGGTCACGTGGTTCTTGCCTGACCTTAAGAAGAAACGGTAGTAGCTGGGGAACAATAAAGGCGATCGCCTTGTTATAAGTCATAAAATTCGCACAAACTAAATTTAGACACATTTATGATTTGTAACTTTACTCACTTCAGCATCGCCCTGCTGTGGTTTCTTCCTGTCTTTTCCTCTGCCCAGACAGAGCCGATGGATTTGTCGCTGGAGCAATCTCTTACGCTCTTGCGAAGCGAGAACAAAAGCCTCAGGATTGCCGGGAAGGAAGTGGAGCTGGCGAAGAATGAACATCAGAAGCTCAATGCTTTTTGGTATCCCACTATCAGTGCTGCGGGAGCTTATGTGCATATGTCGAACCCGATCGAGGTACGCCAATCCCTGAACCAGTTCACCGATCCGGCGAAAGAATATGTCCATTCCATCCTGCCCAACGACCAGTTTATCTCATCACTTCTCGATAAGATTGGACAAAACACATTGACGTTGCCGCTCATCTCGCAAAATATCACGTCGATCGATGCAAACTTGACCTGGCCCATTTTTACTGGCGGCAAGCGCATTTATGCTGGCAAGATCGGCAAGAAACTTGTCTCCGTTGCCGAAGTCAACCGCGAACAGGTAAGCGCGAACCAACAGGCTTTGCTGATCGAAAGTTATTTTGGCTTACGTCTCGGCCAGCGGGTTGTCGAGGTCAAGACGGAAACTTACAACTCCCTGAAAATCCATTATGACCAGGCTTTGAAGTTAGAGCAACAAGGGATGATCAACCGGGCTGAGCGTCTTGTAGCCCAGGTAAGCATGGAAGAGGCGAAGCGCGAACTCGAATCCGCCCGGAAAGACCTCGAAGTCGCCAGTCAGGCACTCAAGAGCCTGATCAACATAGGAGAAGAACAGGTGATCCGCACGACGACTTCCCTTTTTATCAACGAGAGTATCCCCTCGGCCAACTATTTCAAGGAGATGATCCCTTTTAATAATTACTTGGTCAACCAACTGAAGTTACAGGAAAATATCGCCGGCGACCAGTTGAAGATCGGTCGTTCAGGTTATCTCCCCAATATCGCCCTGATCGGCAAGCAGACTCTCTATGCGGATGGAGTCGACAAATATCTCATGCCGCGCACGATGATCGGGGTTGGCTTTACCTGGAACATTTTCGACGGACTCGACCGGGAAAAACGTATCCGGCAGGCGCGTCTGACCAGTCAGTCGCTAGCCATCGGGAAAGAGAAAGCCGTGACCGATTTGCAGGTAGGAGTCGATAAGTTCTACTCCCAGATGCAGAATGCGATGGACAATGTCAAAGCGTTAAATACTACGCTTGAGATGAGCAACGAACTGGTTCGTATCCGCGAGAAATCCTTCAAGGAAGGAATGGCGACCTCGTCGGATGTGGTAGACGCTGAGGTGGTGCTCTCGAAGGTGAAGACCGCCTTCTTGCTCGCCTACTACCAATACGATGTGGCGCTTGCCAATCTCCTGTCCATTTGTGGTATTCCCGAGGCTTTCCACCAATACCGGATGGACGGTAAAACAGAGATCTTATAAACATAAAACCGTATAATCATGGACAAATCGAAGAAATATCTGGCGATCTCCTTTATAGTAGTGCTGATCGCCGTAATTATCCTGTCTTTCGTGGGTATGTTCTTGTTGAAGGATAAACCTGTGATCTTGCAGGGACAAATCGAAGCAACCGAGATACGTATCTCCGGAAAACTGCCTGGCCGTATCGATACATTCCTAGTAAAGGAAGGACAGAATGTAAAGGCCGGAGACACCCTTGTTGTCATCAACAGCCCTGAAGCGCTTGCTAAATACCAGCAAGTGAACGCTCTCGAAAGTATCGCCCGTTTCCAAAACCAGAAGGTAGACGGGGGAACGCGCAAGCAGATCATTGCCACTGTCCAGCAGCTCTGGAACAAATCGAAGTCGGATCTCGAACTGGCAAAGACCACCTACAACCGTATTGAAGTCCTGTATAGGGACAGCGTTGTTTCTTCGCAACGGCGAGACGAAGTGAAAGCTTTATATGATGCTGCCGTAGCCGGTGAACGGGCGGCCTGGAACCAATACCAGATGGCGCTTGACGGCGCCCAAATACAGGATAGAGAGAGTGCCCGCTCTTTGGTGAACGCAGCTAAAGGCACGGTCGAAGAGGTTGCAGCCCTCTTGCAGGACGCCCGCTTGACAGCCCCGGAATCCGGCCAGATATCGACAATCTTCCCGAAAAGGGGAGAGCTGGTAGGAGCAGGGATGCCTATCATGAACTTGATCGTGCTTGACGACGTGCATATCGTACTGAATGTCCGTGAAGACCGCCTGCCGTTCTTTCCGATGGGAGGGACGTTTGTTGCCGATATCCCGGCTATTGACAAGAAGAACATCGAATTCAAGATCAATTATGTCAGCCCCTTAGGTAGTTTTGCTACTTGGAAATCGACTAAGCAGACGGGCAGCTACGATCTTCGTACGTTCGAGGTACATGCTCTGCCTGTAAGAAAGGTGGAAGGGCTGCGCCCCGGAATGTCGGTATTGGTTGAATTGACAATGGATAATTGATAATGAACAATTTTAAGAATAGTGTGATGAATTGTCAATTTGTTCGGGTTTTTCGAAGAGAACTTGTACGGATGGTCTCGAGACGTCTCTATTTCGGGGTGTGCGTCGTGCTGCCGCTGTTCTGTATCTTCTTCATGTCCACGATCTTCGGAAACGGACAGATGGAGAACATACCCGTCGGTGTCGTCGATGAAGACAATACCTCCATGTCGAGGGAAGTCGTGCGGACTGTCGAAGCCGTTCCCACTTTCAAGGTTACACACCGCTATGTCGACGAGACGGCAGCCCGTCGTGCTACCCAATCGAAAGAGATATACGGCTACCTCGTGATCCCCACCGGCTTCACGGCTGATGCTATAGCCGGACGGCAGGCGACGCTTGCCTACTACTACCACTATGCTCTTCTGAGCGTAGGCGGTGAGGTGCGCGGCGCTTTCGAAGCCGTCCTTCGTCAACTTTCGATGGCTCCGGTCGTAATGCAAGCCACCGCCTTGGGTATCGGAGAGGAGCGGGTTGCCACCTTTCTGCTCCCCGTCAAGGCGAGTAGTCATCCTCTGTTCAATCCCGATCTGGACTATTCGGTCTACTTGAGCAATCCTTTCTTCTTTATCCTTTTCCAGGTCATTATCCTGCTGACAACGGTCTATGTTATTGGTGGTGAGGTCAAGTTCGGGACAGGGGCGGAGTGGCTCTCAACAGCAGGCGGCAATATCATGACGGCGGTAGTGGGAAAGCTGTTGCCCTATACCGTTATCTTTAGCCTGATGAGCATATTGGCGAACTACGTCATGTTCGGCCTTATGCACATACCGTTCTCATGCGGTTTCTGGCCGCTCAACCTAACGGCGATCTTGTTTGTCGTCTCGACACAAGCGTTGGCGGTCTTCATCTTTTCCGTTTTTCCCGTGCTTAGTATCATTATCAGTATCGTGTCGATGGTCGGTTCGCTCGGTGCAACGCTGTCAGGGGTGACTTTTCCCGTGCCCTCGATGTACGCTCCGGTGCATTATGCCTCCTACTTGTTCCCTGTTCGCCACTTCACTGAGATATATCAGAACTTGCTTTATGGGGATTACGGCTTTGCTTGGACTTGGATGAATTACGTTGCGCTGCTCTGCTTCCTTCTTCCTGCGCTGCTGATGTTGCCTCGTCTGAAGAAAGTGATTGTGAACGAAGAGATGTGGAGGCATCTCGTCTCTTAAAAAAGAAATATGAATATGAAGGTAATATCTGTTATACACGATGAGTTCAAGACGATTGCCGGCAGCTATGCCATCCTGCTTGTACTGATGGGCGGCATCTTTGTTTACGGCTTGCTCTACAATTATATGTACGCTCCCGACTTGGTCTGTAAAGTTCCGGTTGCCGTTGTCGATCATTCTCATAGTGAACTGAGCCGCCACTATGTCCGCCTGCTTGACGCTACCCCGCAGGTCAATGTCGTGACTACGGCTACCGGTTATCCGGAAGCCCAGGATATGATGAAATCGGGCAGGGTGGCTGGTATTCTCTATCTGCCGGATGACTTCGAAGATCGTGTTGCCCGTGGTGAAGAGTCTGTTTTCATCATGTACGAGACGACAAGTGCTTTCCTTTACTACCTTGCCATGCAGGAAGCTTCGGCCGCCTCCATGTTGGCGCTGAACGATGACTACCGGCCGGAGATGTTGGTATTCCTGCCTAAGGAGGCTACCACGAAGCTAGCCTCTGCCCAGGCAGTCGAGGTGGTCGGGACTGCCCTCTACAACCCGACTGAGGGTTATGGAACTTACCTGATTCCTTCGGTTCTGGTCGTGATCATCTTCCAGACGTTGATGATGGTGATCGCTATGATTAGTGGCGACGAACGGCATAGCGGCTTGATTGTCCGTTTTGCCGGCAATCCTGTGAACCTCTCTTTGGAACGGATGGCGCAGGTTGTGATTGGCAAGACATTTGTCTATGGTATGTTGTATGCGGTTTTCGCTTTGTTCCTATTAGGGTTGATCCCCTTGATGTTTGGCCTCCCAGATATCGGCAACCCGCTGTATGTCATTATGCTGATGATTCCTTTCTTGTTGGCGACTAGTTTTTTCGGGCTTACGGCGTCCCTGTTCTTTACGGACTCCGATGCGCCGCTTCTGATGATCGCCTTCTTCTCTGTCGGCCTCATCTTTCTTTCCGGTGTCTCATACCCGATGGAACTGATGCCTTGGTATTGGAAATTGGTGCATTATCTCATCCCGGCAGCCCCGGCGACAATGGCCTATGTCAAGCTGAACTCGATGGGGGCTTCGATGAGCGAGATACAACCCGAATATATTACCTTGTGGGTACAGTGCATATTTTATTTTGTGACGGCATGTTTGGTTTATAGGTATAATATCCGGAAAGCG